>JBKOUP010000131.1:0-3979 GCA_046723495.1 Acidobacteriota bacterium | reverse complement strand
AAGTTGATCTTGTTCGTGAAGGCGAGATAGCCCTGCGCTTCGGTCGGAACCGAGGCCTCGGCCTGATAGCTGCCCGGGGTGTAGAAGTACCGGCCCGAGCCGCGGAAGTCGTTCGTGCCGCGCTTCGTGACCATGTTCAGCTGCACGCCGGGGGTCATGATGCGCGGGTCCGAACCGCCCGTCGTCACCTGCATCTCTTCGAACGAGTCGAAGTCGAAGTAGAGCGGCGAGCTGCCGACTGCGCCCATGTCGGTGATGTTGACACCGTCGACGTTCCAGGTGTTCTGGTCGGCCGTCGTGCCCTTGCCGACGTACACCGACTGCTGGCCCGACTGGTTGCCGCCGACGTTGATACGGTCGACCTGAACCGCCGGAGCCTGCTGCAGAATCGTCCACGGGTCGCGCGAGGTCGGGATCTTCTCCAGTTCGACCTTGCTGACGTTGATGGCCGTGCCGGCCTTGCGGACGTCGAGCAGCGGCGCTTCAGCCGTGACGACGATCGACTCCGACACCGAGGGGTTCAGCGTCAGCGTGACGTCGGAGTTCGCACCGACGCGAACGCCAACACCGGCGCGGGTCGCCGTTCCGTATCCTGCAAGCTCCGCCTTGAGCGTGTACGTGCCGGGCGAGAGGTTGAGGAAGCGGAAGTTCCCCTGAGCATCGGTGACCGTCGTAGCCGGAGCACCAACACCTGTGAGAGTGACGGTGACGCCCGGAAGGACGCTCCCGTCTTTTGCCTGTACTTTGCCGTAGATATTACCCGTTTGGAACTGCGCGAACCCGCTGACGGCAAACAGCGAGATGAGCAGCGCGGCGGTGACTACCGCCAGAAACCTAGGGGTGGGGCACCATTTCATAGCGGCTCCTTTCTGTGAGTTGCTACCGAACCACTGCAGACCCGCTGCCGTAAGGCAGGAATCTGCTAACTGGTTTTCCTTGGAATGATTTGAGCGACCCTCAGGCTGTTTTAGAGATGGGCGAAATTCAAGCATCCGTTGCAACGCGTCCTGTTCCTTGAATCGAGGCCTGAACACTACCCTGGCGAAATTTGCGGCGGATCTTACCACCATCAATCTGTAAACGAAAGGTGAACGAATGGGGAGCCAAAAATGACAAACGCCGCGAATCGCTTCGCGGCGTTTGCGGGCCTGCCCTCCGCGTGCCTACGAGGTTAGCTGTCGGATTCGGGCTGGATGCCCTGGAGGCTTCTGGCCTCGTTCACCCCGGACGGTGGCAAGCCGTCGCTCAATCGGTTCCCCCGCTCCTCGGCGCCGAGGATTAGGCTGGCAAGCCGCCACCTTCTGGCGGCAGAGGGAGTGTATTGCAACCGCGGTGCGTGTCAAGCGCGGCCCGCGGCCGAGCCCGGCGTTTTCACGCCCTGACCGCCGCCAGGATCGCCACCACCAGATCCTCCGGCGGATCCGCGATCGGCACATCCTCCGCGATTTTCGCCATGACGATCGTCTCCCGATACGTGGCGATGTACTCGACGCACGAGTCGCAGATGGCCAGATGTCGTTCGAGCTCCGCGTTCTTCTCCGCCGGCAGCGCGCCGTCGAGATAGTCGGCCAGAAACGCGATCAGCTCTTTACAGGTGATCATCGCTCACCTCGCATGTGCGGATCGAGCAGCGCGCGCAAGGCCTGCCGCCCGCGGTGCAGCCGGATCTTGACGGCGTTCGGTGTCGCGCCGAGCATCTCCGCGACTTCGTCGGTGGAGAGCTCCTCGATGTCGCGCAGCAGCAATACCGTGCGGTATGTCTCCGGCAATCGTTCGATCGCCGCGCGCACCAGGCCGCGCGTCTCCTCCCGCTGCAGGGCCGTCTCCGCCGACTCGTTCCAGGCCGTGCTCGGCTCGACCTGATGTCCGTCCTCGAGGAAGCGCGGCAGATATTGCTCGATGTCCTCTTCCCGTTTTCTGCGCTGCGTGCGCAGCTTCATCAGACAGGCATTGACGACGATGCGATGCAGCCACGTCGACAGCCGCGCCGTCGATTCGAAGTCGCCGATGGCCCGGAACGCCGAGACGAACGCGTCCTGCACCGCGTCGCGCGCGTCCTCGTCCGACTTCAACAGCCGCCGGGCCACGCGCAGCAGCCGGCCCATGTAGCGCCGCACGAGCTCCTCGAACGCGTGCGCATCGCCGCTGCGCAGTCGGGGAAGGAGAAGCGCCTCTTCGGTCATGCCGTTCACGAGATTGTAATGAAACGCGTCCGGCGGCGCGGCATCGAACCGGCGATGCAGAAGCCGCGCGCCGTCACCGCCTTCGCGCCCGAGCGCGACGCCATCCCCGCGCACGGGCCGGTCCGCAAACTGATGGAAGGCCTCACGCGCACCGGCACCGGAGCCGGCTATTTCCGCGCGCTTGTCCGCGAGCTGACGGAAACGCTCGGCCTCGAGTACGCGTTCGTCGCCGAGGTCATCTCCGAGGTCCCGCTGCGCGGGCGCACGCTGGCCGTGCGCGCCCTCGGCCAGGAGCTTCCCGACTGGGAGTTCGGCATGAGTGCCACACCCTGCCGCGAGCTCTTCGAAGCGCACTACGTCTGCTATCCGGAAGGCGTGCGATCCTGCTTTCCGGAGGACACGCTCTTTGCCAAGTGGAACGCGGAGAGCTTCGCCGCCGCGCGCCTCGTCGACGACGCCGGCGACTTCCGCGGATGGGTGGCCGTGCTCGGCCGCCAGCCGATCGTCGACACCGCCGAGGTCCGCACGGCCATGTCCCTCATCGCCCACCGCACCTCGGCCGAGCTGCAGCGCGAGCGCGCCCTGCGCGAGAGCATCGAGCGCTACGAGCTCGCCGCGCGCGGCTCCAACGATGGGCTGTGGGACTGGAACCTCCTCACGCGGCGGCTGCACGTGTCGGCGCGCTTCAAAGCGATCGCCGGCTTCGAGCCGCAGTCGCCCGAGGAGTGGCTCGCGTCGATCGACGACGACGACCGCGCCCGCGTGGAGGCCGAGGTCCAGCGCCACTTCCGCGGCGACGCCGCCACGTTCGAGAGCGAGTTCCGCCTCCGCCGCCGCTGGGTCCTCTGCCGCGGCGCCGCCGTGCGCAACGCCGCCGGCCATCCGACGCGCTTCGCCGGCTCGCTCACCGACATCACCCGTCGCAAGAAGAGCGAGGCCCAGCTCGTCTTCGACGCCACGCACGACCATCTCACCGCGCTGCCGAACCGGACGTCGTTCGAAGACCGCGTCGAGCACGCCATCGCTATCAATCGCCGCGATCGCGTCTACGACTTCGCGGTGCTCTTCCTCGATCTCGATCGCTTCAAGGTCGTGAACGACTCCCTCGGCCACGCCGCCGGCGACGCCCTGCTGTGCGAGATCGCCCGCCGCGTGGCCCGCTGCCTGCGCCCCTCCGACATGCTGGCCCGCCTCGGCGGCGACGAGCTCGCGATCCTCGTCGAGAACATCGGCGCCCCGCACGACGCCACGCAGATCGCCGCGCGCATCCTCGACGAGCTCCGCCAGCCGTTCCTCATCGCCGGACAGGAGGTCTTCGCCGGCGCCAGCATCGGCATCGCCGTCAGCGCCACCGGCTACGCCACGGCCGAGGAGATCGTGCGCGACGCCGACACGGCCATGTACCGCGCCAAGGCGAAAGGAAAAGGACGCTACGAGATCTTCGACGCGCAGATGCACAGCGAGGCCGTGCGGCGCATGCAGCTGGAGATGGACCTGCGCCGCGCCGTCGACCGCGGCGAATTCCGCGCCGTCTATCACCCGGTGGTGTCGCTGCGCGACGGCGCGGTGAGCGGGTACGAGGCGCTGCTGCGATGGCAGCATCCGTCGCGCGGCGTGGTGATGCCCGACGAGTTCATTCCCGTGGCCGAGGAGACGGGGCTGATCGTGCCGATCGGCGCGGCGGTGTTGGGCCAGGCCTGCCGGCAGCTGGACGAATGGAGCGACGCGGTGACGGTGAGCGTGAACCTGTCGCTGCGCCAGCTCGCCGATCCCGAGCTGCTGCCGCGCATCGAGGC
>JBKOUP010000355.1:0-4982 GCA_046723495.1 Acidobacteriota bacterium | reverse complement strand
GCCACATGAATGGCGTCCATTGCTTTCAGACCCGAGTTGCATGCCTCGGCGAATGCGCGTTCGAGATGTTTCTTGTCGAATGGGGCCCACGCGGATACCGAAGCAAAGAACTCCTCATAAAACTTCACCTCTGCGAGACGGCCCTCGTAGGTCGGCTTCGGAATGATCTCCAGACGGACGTAATCGCTGCACACGAATTCCCTGCCGTTCGTGTCGCTGATGACGTCGAGTGCCCGCCTTGCGATTTCACCGGATCCGCGTGCAGCGGCGATCAAGACGCTGGAGTCGACGTACGTCCGCTTCAGGCTCACCAATCGCGGTCGCCCTTGCGACTCCGGATTTCCTCGCGGAGCTCCTCGTCGTTAAGCTGCGGCGATCCGGAGGCCACGATCTCGCCCCGTAGCCTTCGGTAGCGCTCCTCTGCCGTTTCCGAGGTCAGCAACCATACGCGCAATTCGGCAAACTCTTCCGGCGAGAGATTCTTAATCTCCTCTTCGAGCGCCTGGACTTTCGTCATAAGAAGTGATCTTACGCCGTCGTAATCAGATCGACGAACTCGTGCGCGGGCACCGGTCCTTTGATCAGGTACCCCTGCATCTGATCGCAGTTGTACCGGCGCAGGAAGTTCGCCTGTTCGGTGAACTCGACCCCCTCGGCGATCACCTTCAGGCGCAGCGAGCGGGCCATGGCGATGATGGCGCTCACGATCGCGGCCGTATCGGGATCGGTGGTGATGTCGCGGACGAACGACTGATCGATCTTCAACGTGTCGATGGGGAAGCGCTTCAGGTAGCTCAGCGATGAGTGGCCGGTGCCGAAGTCGTCGAGGGAGATGCGCACGCCGAGCTTCTTCAGCTCGTACAGCGTCCGCACGCTCGTCTCCGGGCTTTGCATGGCGCTGCTCTCCGTGATCTCCAGCTCCAGCATGCGCGGCTGAATCTGCGTCTCCTCGAGGATCTCGCGCACGCGCTGCACGAGGTCGGGCTGCTGCAGCTGGCACACCGACAGATTCACGGCCAGCGAGAGATTCTTGAACCCGGCCTCGTGCCACTGGCGGGCCTGCCTGCAGGCCGTGCGCATCGCCCACGTGCCGATCGGCACCATCACTCCGTTGGCCTCCGCGAGCGGGATGAACATCCCCGGCGGGATCGAGCCCATCTCCGGATGGTTCCAGCGCAGCAGCGCCTCCATCCCGCTGATGCGGCCGGAGCGGAAGTCGAAGATCGGCTGGTAGTGCACGGCCATCTCGTCGTTCGAGAGCGCGCGGCGCAGCCCGTGCTCGAGGGCGATGCGCTGCAGGGCCCGGGCGTTGATGAAGGCGTTGAACAGCTGATAGTTGTCGCGGCCCTGCTCCTTGGCCTGGTACATGGCCGTGTCGGCGTTCTTGATCAGCGTCTCCGCGTCGAGGCCGTCCTCGGGGTAGAGGCTGACGCCGCACGACGTCGTGATGAAGAACTCGCGCCCTTCGATGTGGAACGGGTAGCGCACCGCCTCGAGCAGCTTCTGCGCGACCGGCGCGGCGTCGTCGGAGCGGCTCAGATGCGGCAGCAGCAGCGTGAACTCGTCGCCGCCGAGGCGGGCCACTGTATCCGACTCGCGCACGCACGACTGCACGCGCGCGGCCACCGCCTGCAGTAGCTGGTCGCCGATGTTGTGGCCGAGCGAGTCGTTGATCACCTTGAAGCGATCGAGGTCGAGGAACAGCACCGCCAGCCGCGAGCCGTTGCGCTGCGCGTGCGAGAGCGCCACCGTCAGGCGGTCCTTGAACAGCAATCGGTTCGGCAGACCGGTGAGCACGTCGTGATAAGCGAGGTGCTTGATCTGCTCCTCGGCGTACGTGCGCTCGCTGATGTCGCGCACCACGCAGACGATGCCGCCGCCGTCGAGCGCCGTCATCGAGATCTCCTGCGGGAACGTCACCCCGTCGCGGCGCAGCCCCGTCGTCTCCCCGCGCCAGCGTCCGTGCTCCAGCACCATCGGCAGGATCGAGTTGCGGATGCGCTCGTTCTCCGACGGCTCGTACAGGTCGCCGAGCGATTTTCCGAGCAGCGCCTGCGGCGATGGATGCCCGTACAGCTTGGCCAGGGCGTCGTTGACGTAACTGAATTCGAGCTCGGCGTCGACGATGCCGATGCCGTCCATGGCCGCGGTGATGGCCGCCGACTGCTTCCGCAGCATGGCCTCGGCGGCCTTGCGCTCCGTGACGTCGGTGGCCACGTGCAGGTATCCGGTGATCGCGCCGGCGTCGTTGCGCAGCGCCGTGACGGCCAGGAGCACCGTGACCTCGCGTCCGTCCTTGCGCACCCACGTCCACTCCCGCTCCTCGAGCCCCTCGGCCGAGGCGCGGACGACGAGGACATCGAACGGCCGCGTGGCGCTCATGGCCAGGCGCTCCGCGTGATGGGCCAGCTCCTTGGCCTGATGCAGCTCGATCACCGAGCGCTTCCCGACCATCTCTCCCTCGTCGTAGCCGACGATCCGTTCCGCGCCGCTGTTGAACATGCGGATCACGCCGTAGGGATCGGTGGCGATGATGGCCACGCGCGTGGCGGCGTCGAGCACCGCTTTGCGCTGGGCGTTGACGGCGGCCACTTGCTGCTCGGCGAGCTTGCGCTCGGTGATGTCATGGATGATCGAGTACAGCACCGTACGCCCGCCGATGTCGACCGGGCCGGAGTGCACCTCGACGTCGCGCAGCTCGCCGCTGGCGAGCATGTGCCGGAAGACGTGGTAGCTCCGCTCCTGCGACTTCGTGCGGGCCATCTCCTCGCGCACGCGCTCCGGTCCGAGGACGTTGATCTGCCAGATCTTCATCGACAGCAGCTGCTCGCGCTCGTAGCCGTAGAAGTCGACCGCGGCCATGTTCGCGTCGAGGATCGTGCCGTTCTCCGGATCGAGGATGATCTGCACGGCGCGGTTGTTCTCGAACATCTGCCGGTAGCGGCGCTCGCTGTCGCGGACGGCGTCCTCTTTGCGGCGATGGTCGATTGCCGAGGCCACGTGCTGGGCGACGAAGACCAGCACCTCCTCGTCGCCGGGGCGGAAGCGCTTCGACTCGCCGTACGTCTGCAGGCCGATCACGCCCCAGGTGCAGTCGCCGGTCTTGAGCGGCGCGCCGAGCCAGTCCACCGAGGGGGCGCCGATCTGCTCGACTTCGCCGGCGGCGCAGAGCTGCGCGAACGTCTCCGGCGTCGAGAAGAGCGGTTTGCCGCTGCGCAGCACGTACGCGGTCATGCCCCGTCCCGGCCGCATCCCCTCGGGCTTCGGATCGAACTCGTCGACGAAGTAGGGGAAATGCATGATGTCGCGCTCGGCGTCGTACTCGGCGATGTAGAAGTTCGTCGCGTCCATCAGCGTGCCGACGACCTCGTGCACCGCTTTGTAGAAGTCGTCGAGGTTGCCGGCCTCGCCGGTGAGGCGGGCGATGCGGAAGAGGCCGTTCTGCAGGACGGCGGCGCGCTCGCTGTCGGTGACGTCGCGGAAGTACCACGCTCTCCCGACGATCTTGCCGCGCGTCAGCACCGGAACCGAGGAGCGCGAGAGCGTGCGACCGTCCTTGAGCAGGATCGGGTCGTTCGTGCGCACTTCCTCGGGGTGCTGGTAGAGGTACTCGACGAGATCGATGAAAGCGTCCCAGTTCGCGACGCGCTCGGCGGCGTAGCCGAGAAGCTCGTTGTCGTCGGCGCCGGCGGCGGCGTCGGCCGGGAGGCCCCAAATCTCCAGGAAGCGGCGGTTGTACGAGAGGATGCGCCCTTCGCTGTCGACGACGAGGATGCCGTCGAGCGTGGCCTCCTGCTGCGCGCGCAGGATGGCCAGCGACGAGGCCCGGCCACGGCTCCGCCGCATCCAGCGCATGAACGCGCGGCGCGCATCGACGTAGCGCGGCTGCGCCTGCGGGATGTCAGTTGTCGAGACGGTCATGGATCGCGCTGCCGGCAATTGTACCGATGTGCGGATCGAGGTATTCCTGCGGACTCAGATGTCGGTCCGGTTCGTCTGCCGGTAGAACTCCCAGCGCTGCCAGTTCATGAAGAGCATCCAGCCGAGGAGGATGGCGATGAACCACTGCTTGACGACGAGGGCGAACACGATCACGCCGGCCGCCGTGATCATCGACAGCCAGACGGTGATGACGAAGGAGATTTGCTCGCGCGCGATCATGCGCAGGAAATTGCGCACGACGCCGGAGCCGTCCAGCGGGATGACCGGCAGGAGGTTGAAGAATCCCCAGGCGATGTTGGCCCAGCGCAGAAGCGGACCGAGCTCGCGGAAGAAGCGGTCCTGGCTCAGATAGGCGACGTTGCTCCAGAGGACGATGACGATCCATCCGAGGAGGAAGCTCGCCGCCGGGCCGGCAGCGCTGATGAGCATGTCCTGCCACGGGCGGCTCTGGCGCTGGTTGATGGTCACGCCGCCCATGCTGCCGAGGATGATCTCGCTCGAGCCGTGGCCGAGGACGCCGATCATCGCCGCGTGGGCGAGCTCGTGGAACAGGATGCTGATGAAGATCACCGGCACCCACAGCAGCGCGCCCGGCATGCCGTAGGTGTCGAGCGAGGTGACGACGAAGAAGGCGATGAGGATGAAGAATGAGACGTCGAGCGCGATCGTCGTGCCGAGAATCGTGCCGAGGTGGAGGCGGCCCATGGGAGCGGAGTATAGGGGACAGAGCACAGGGGACAGGGGACAGGTTCCTGCGGCGACACGACCTGTCACCGGTCACCTGTTTCCTGTCAGCTGGCTTATGGCCTCGCCGCCGCGCGGCTCTCCCCCGCGCCCAGCCCCCTGCGCTCAGCCCCCTTCTTCCGATACAGATCGCGATCGCAGGCGGCCAGGAGCTGGCCGAGCGTCGGCGAGTCGAACAGCGACGACGAGGCCACGCCCGCGGTCGCGCCGACGCTGACGCTCTGCTCGTTGAACGTCCAGCGCAGGCGGGCGATCTCCGCGCTGATGCGCGTGGCCACGGCGTCGAGCTCCTCGAT
>JBKOUP010000300.1:0-3180 GCA_046723495.1 Acidobacteriota bacterium | reverse complement strand
TGACGGGGTCGATCAGCGGCGACGTGGAGCGGACGGCAGCGATGATGAGGACGAGCGTCGCCAGCGGAATCGTGACGACGAACGCGACCAGCACGGCCCAGATGGTGCGAAGCATGGGGCGGGACTCTAGCACCGGCGTGCTGCGTTACAATCACCGGCTCGCACAGGAAATGGCCCCACTAACCACGTTCACCCATCACCAAGGAGAAAGTAGTGTCTGACACGCTGACCGCAACGGCCGTGCTGGATGAGCCTGCCGCCGCCGCTGCGCCGACCGTCAACGACCTCACCATCCACGTCGCCACCGTCAACGGCTCCGGCTCGCAGTCGTCGAACAGCGTCCTGATGCGCTCCATCTTCCAGATGGGCGTGCCGGTGAGCGGCAAGAATATGTTCCCCTCGAACATCGCCGGCCTCCCGACCTGGTTCACCATCCGCGCGATCAAAGACGGCTGGATCGGGCGCAAGAAGGAAGTCGACCTCATGGTCTGCATGAACGCGCAGACCGCGCGCGAGGACGTGGAGGCGCTGCAGCCGGGCTCGCTCTGCATCTACGACGCGCCGCTCAACTGCAAGTCGATGCGCGCCGACGTCACCTTCTACGAAGTGCCGTTCACCAAGCTGGCCGGCGAGCTGACCCAGGACTCGCGCCTGCGCAAGCTGCTGACGAACATGATCTACGTCGGCATCGTGGCCGAGCTGATCGGCATCGAGCGCGACGAGATCGTCGCCGCCATCACCAAGCAGTTCAAGGGCAAACAGAAAGCGATCGACCCGAACGTGCAGGCCATCGACAAGGGCCTCGCCTTCGCCCGCGCCAACCTCCCGCAGCAGAACAAGTGGCGCATCGAGCGGATGAACGCCACGAAGGGGAAGATCATCATCGACGGCAACGCCGCCGCGGCCATCGGGGCGATGTTCGGCGGCGTCACGGTGGTGACGTGGTATCCGATCACGCCGTCGTCGTCGCTCTGCGAGTCGCTGATCGACTACATGAAGCAGTACCGCATCAACGACGAGGGGAAGGCCACGTTCGCCATCGTCCAGGCCGAGGATGAGATCGCGGCCGTGGGCATGGTCCTCGGCGCGGGCTGGGCGGGCGCGCGCTCGATGACCGCGACCTCCGGCCCCGGCATCTCGCTGATGGCGGAGTTCGCCGGCCTCGGCTACTTCGCGGAGATCCCCGGCGTGATCTGGGACATCGAGCGCGTCGGTCCCTCCACCGGCCTTCCGACGCGCACGGCGCAGGGCGACGTCTTCGAAGTGGCGACGCTCTCGCACGGCGACACGCAGCACATCGCCCTGATTCCGAGCTCGGTGTCGGAGTGCTTCGACTTCGCCATCGAAGCCCTCGACCTCGCGGAGATGTTCCAGACGCCGGTCTTCGTCCTCTCCGACCTCGACCTCGGTATGAACAACTGGATGTCGGATCCGTTCACCTATCCGACCGAGCCGTACCGCCGAGGAAAGGTGCTGTCGAAAGAACAGCTCGAGGAGCTCGGCGGGAAGTGGGGGCGCTACCTCGACGTCGACGGCGACGGCATCCCCTTCCGCACCGTTCCCGGCACCGATCACCCGTTCGCGTCGTACTTCACGCGCGGCTCGGGCCACGACGACCACGCCCGCTACTCGGAGAAGCCGGAGATCTACAAGGCCACGGTCGACCGCCTGGCAAAGAAGTACGACACGGCGAAGCGGTTCGTGCCGAAGCCGGTCATCGACCGCCGCGGCGGCGCGTCGATCGGCTTCATCGCCTACGGCACGACTCACTATCCGATCGAGGAATCGCGGCACCAGCTGCGCTCCGAGCGCGGGCTCGAAGTCGATTACTACCGCCTGCGCGCCCTGCCGTTCACGGAGGAGCTGGCGCAGTTCGTCGCGGAGCACGACCGCGTCTACGTCGTCGAACAGAATCGGGACGGGCAGATGGCGGACCTGATCCGCCTCGAGCTCGGCGAAGCGCAGCGCAAGGTCCGCAAGATCCTGCACTACACCGGCCTTCCCTGCGACGCGCGCTCGGTGACGAACGCAGTGCTGCAGATGGAAGAAGACCACGAGCTGAAGGTGCTGCGCGTCGGCATCGATCCGGGCGCGCATTCGCAAGTGGTGACGGAGGACTAGCGATGGCCGAAAGCACTTTCAAAATCGGAACGGAAGCGCCGAAGGAGAACCGCCTCGGCATGAAGGCGCTCGACTACCAGGGCGGGAAGTCGACGCTCTGCGCCGGCTGCGGCCACGACGCGGTCTCGAACCAGATCGTCCGCGCCTTTTACGAGATGAGCGTGAAGCCGGAGAACGTCGCGAAGTTCTCGGGGATCGGCTGCTCGTCGAAGACGCCCGCGTACTTCCTCGGCCGCGCCCATGGCTTCAACGCCGTGCACGGACGCATGCCGGCCATCGCTACGGGCGCGATCCTGGCGAATCACAAGCTCGTCGGCATCGGCGTCTCCGGCGACGGCGACACGGCCTCGATCGGACTCGGCCAGTTCATGCACATGGTCCGGCGCAACATCCCGCTGATCTACATCATCGAGAACAACGGCGTGTACGGCCTGACGAAGGGCCAGTTCTCCGCGACCGCCGACGAGGGCTCGAAGCTGAAGACCGGCGTGATCAACGATCTCCCGCCGATGGATCTCTGCGCGCTGGCCGTGGAGCTCGGCTGCGGCTTCGTGGCCCGCGGCTTCGCCGGCGATCCGAAGCAGATGATCGCCATCCTGAAGGCGGCGATCGCGCACGACGGCCTGGCCGTGATCGACGTGATCTCCCCCTGCGTGACGTTCAACAACCACGAGGGCTCGACGAAGGGCTACACGTACTCGAAGGAGCACGACGAACTGCTGCACCAGATCGGCTTCGTGCCCGCGTACGAGCAGATCGAGGTGTCCTACGAGCCCGGCGAGATGCGCGAGGTCGACCTCCCCGACGGCTCGCGCATCCTCCTGCGCAAGCTGGAGGAGGACTACGACCCCGGCGACGCCCTGCAAGCGCTCAACCGCCTGCACAAGTCGGTGACGGAGGGCTCGATGCTGACGGGCCTCGTCTATCTGCGGCCGGAGAAGAAGAGCTTCATGCAGCTGCTGAACGTGGTGGACGAGCCGCTGGGCGGACTGCCCCTCGAGCGCACCCGCCCGCCGCGCGAGGCGCTGGATAAGATCATGAAGGAGCTGATGTAACGAC
>JBKOUP010000101.1:0-5622 GCA_046723495.1 Acidobacteriota bacterium | reverse complement strand
CTCCTGGTCGATGGACGGCTACATCGAGATCGCCGACTTCGACGTCAGCGGCTACGGGCAGGTCGGCGTTCAGGTCGAGCATCGCCGCAAGACCGCGAAGCCCGGCAGCGACGACTTCGACGCCGCCACCGACATCGGCATGTTCGAGTTCCAGGCCCGGCGTGGCGGCGACGGCATCCATTTCTACGGCGATTGCTCGAAGTGGGGCAACGACAACGGCAACCGCGTGTCGCTCTGGGTGCGCCGCATGCAGGGGTGCGCGGACGCGCCGCTGGACGGGCAGCTCGTGATCGGGGAGCGCTGGGTGTCGGTCAAGCTGCTCCCGTCGCTGGGGATGCATCTGCCGTAACCCCTTCTGCGCCAGCAGTTTGGCCTCTGCTACAAATAACTAAGAATAAAACTTTGTCACAACGAAGTTTTATCCGAGGCCAAACCAGTCGCGTTAATTGTTGACATTATCACGACTGCTTTTATGATCGTCATCACGCAGCCGAAGTGGTCCGTGATGGGTGAGGAGTCGGAGCATGGCATTTGAGAAATGGGAGCCGCAGCAAGAGTCGGAACGCCCTTCCTCCGCGACGATCGTGCAATCGCGGCTGATCCGTCTGCCATCGCCCGTCGCCTCGGCCCTGCGCCTGCGCGGTAAATCGAGCGCGAACCTCTACTACGACAAGAAGCGCAAAGTGATCGGCATCCGTCCGCTGGAAAAGAGAGAGGAAGGATCCGCGCGCATCCGCCAGTCCGACAAATCGACCTCGCTGCACGTCCCGAGCTTCTTCCGCTTCTACGACATCGAAGTGCCGGGCATCAAGCGGTTCCACTGCTGGTACGACGAGAAAGAGCGGATGGCCATGATCGATATCTCGAAGCCGTCGCCGCGCGGAAGACCGTCGGGAACGTAAATGTGGGGCGGGATTCATCCCGCCCAGGGCGGACTGAAGTCCGCCCCACATGCGGCCCGAAATATTTTCAATGATGCGTTGCGTGCCGTTTGATCGGCGCGGGAACCGAGGCGCTGTTGAAGATCTCGATCATCGCGTCCGCCGATGCCGGCGGGATGAGCGCGTAGCCGGTCAGGCTGCCGAAGCCGAACAGCGCGCCGTTGTTCTGGAACGTCGCGGCCACGGAGGCCAGCGGGATCTCGGTGCCGTAGCCGGCGTTGATGGCCTTGATGTACTCGTTGGCGAAGAGCGTGTAGCCGAGGTCGGTCAGGTGCACGCCGTCGTTCGAGAAGATGCCGCCGCTGATCCAAGTGTTCGTCACCGTCACGCCGCCGAACGTCTGCGGGTGTCCCAAACGGTCGAACAGGCCCTTGATGTCGGCGAGCGGGATGTTGCGCGACGACGCCTCCGAGGTGATCGTCGCGTTGTACGCGGTGATCGTATCGGAGAAGGTCTTCTGCTCGGTGGGCGTGATGATCTCCGCGTCGGTCAGCGGCTCGCCGACGTGCGGGAGGAGGCTGAACGGCGGCACGACCTTCAGGTTCGGCGGGATGCCGTAACCCTGCTGATAACGCGACAGCGCCGACAGCAGGAAGATGCTGCCCGTCGGGACGGCGGCGGGCGTCGTGGAGCCGGCCGGCAGGTAGAAGAGCGGGATCGGATTTCCGTTCACGATGACCGGCTGGAAGTTCGAATCGAAGACGACGGCCGGCAGCCGCGAGGTCAGCGGCGGCGTGGAGAAGCTGGCCGGCAGCGTGCCCATGACCATGCCGGCGTTCGGCGCGCCCGTGGTGAGCTTGTCGAGCATGGCCTTGTACTGCGCCGCGAACGTCGCCGGCGGCGTGAGCTTGCCGGGGTCGCCGACGCTGACGGCGCCGAGGAAGTCGTTGCCGCCGATCCAGATGGCGATGAAGGTCGGATGCAGGGCCAGGGCCTGATCGACCTCGGTGCCGAGGCCGCGCAGGATGACCTGGCCGAGTCCGGCCGCCGCTCCCTCCGCGCCGGTCAGGGCCTGCACCGCGCCGACCGTGTAGCCGGGCACGGAGAGGTTGTTGTACGGGCGCTGGAAGCCGGCCATCAGCGGCGCGCCGGCGCCCGGCACGGTGACGAGCGTGGAGCCGTTGAAGACGAGCTCACCGCCCGGAAGGCCGGGGTTGCTGATGAGCGGAATGGCGAAGCAGTTGTCGGTCGCCGACGCCGTCGGCGAGCAGATCTGCAGACCCACCTGGCGGGCGATGATGGCCGGCCATCCGAACGGCTGGTGGGTCTGGTTGAGCGAGCCGGCTTCGAAGCCGGCGCCGTAGCTGTCGCCGATGGCGACGAAGCGGGTGAAGTCCGCCGAGCCGCGCGCGGCGAAGCTGGGAACGGCGAGCGCGACGACGAGCAGCATCATCGCGGCAGTGCGAGCAAAGCGTTCGATGCGAGTCATTGGTTCTCCTTTGTGGTCGCTCGGCCGCTAAAACCGATAGCCGAAGTTCACGCTGATCAGGTTCGCGTCCGTCTTGTATGTCCCGTTGAAAGCATCGCTGCTCACGCCGTTCGTGCCGCGGGTCTTGAAGTGCAGCGCGAACTCGGTGACGTCGATGACCCACGGCCCGCGGTGGTAACCGACGCCGAAGCTGACGCCGACGCGGTCGGAGTCGGGCAGCAGCGGTCCGACGACGTCGGTCGGCTCGGGGTTCTGGTCATAGAGCGCGCCGAGGCGGATGTCCCAGTTTTCGCTGGCCTTCTTGTTCGCGCCGATGCGGTAGGAGTAGGTATCCTTCCAGTTTTCCGGGCGCGTGAAGTTCAGTGCGGACGTGGTGTCGAAGGCGACGTCGAGCGATTTGAAGCGGCTCCACGTCGTGTGCGTGACGTCGAACTCGAGGTCCCAGTTGTGGCCGATGGCCGAGGTGGCCACGCCGGCGGAGAGGACGGCCGGGAAATCGATCGAAGTGGAGATGCCCTGGTCGGGCGGCAGCTGCGCCTTGACCAGGACGTCGAGCGGCGTGTTCGTCGGGATCTGCGTGAAGTGCGCGTCGCCGCGGTAGTCGATGGTCGTGCCGGGACGATAGGCGACGCCGACGCGGAAGGCGCTGCTCGGCTTGAAGAGGAAGCCGACGTTCCAGGTCCAGGTGCTGTCCCAATCGCTGTTGAGGAAGGCGTTGGCGGTGTCGGAGATCTGGCCGGTGAAGGGGTTGAAGGCGGCGTTGTTGCGGTTGAGGGCGATGTGCGAGCGGCGGTACTCCGCGCCGACGCCGAGGGCGAAGCGGCCGTCGGAGGTCTGCCAGGCCACGGCCGGCTCGACGGAGAGGAGCTTCACGTTCGCGTCGCGGGAGACGAAGCGCCCCACCCACGGCTCCTGCCAGTTCGTGCGCAGGCCGTACGGGGTCATCACGCCGACGCCGAAGGTGAGGTTGCTGCCGATGGGCAGGATGACGTAGGCGTTGGGCGGAACGAAGGTGTGGGCGCGGTACTTGCCGGTGGTGCCGGAGGTCAGCGGATCGTTCGGATCGCCGCGGAATTCGTTGGAGAAGTTGATGGCGGTGCCGCCGACCATGAACTCTGCTTTGCGCTGCTGGGCGATGCCGGCAACGTTGTAGAAGATGGCCGACGGATCGTCGGCGGTGGCGGCGAAGGCGCCGCCCATCGCGGTCGCTTTCGCGCCCTGTTCGAACAGCGAGAATCCGGAGCCGTAGGCTGCGCCGCTGACGATGAGCAGCGCCGCCGTGGTCAGTAGGCACAATCGGTAGAAGGGACGCAAGGTAGACCTCCTAAGTCATTCGAATTGCGAAATTACATGGCGCCGGGGACGGCGCGAATCATAACATCATGTTCTCATGCTCGTGCGCGCCGCTGCCTTGCTCTTGATCGCGTCGAACGCGCTCGCCGGCATCGCCTACCGCTTCGACGGCACGGCCGCCAGCGGACGCGTCGTCGCCGAGGGGCCGAACATGCGCGTGGAGTTCACGCGCGGCGAGCGCGTGATCTCGGTGATGCTCTCGAACGACGGCGGCAAGAATCTGGTGATGCTCGACCTGGCGCTGAAGACGTTCAACGTGATCAACGTCGCCAACCTCCTCGAGTCGGTGACGCTGACGAACGCGAAGGCAACGGCGCGCGACGCCGGCGACGGCGGCACGATCGAGGGCTACCCGACCCGCAAGTGGGTCGTCGACGGGTCGTATGACATCCGCGTCGGCGAGATGCCGGTGCACTTCACGATGCACAGCGAGTCGTGGCGCACCGACCGCATCACCGAGGACGCCCAGCTCAAGTCGGCCGGCATTCCTCAGGCGATCATGCCGGCGAACCTGAAGGGATTTCCGCTGAAGGAAGTGATGACGATTGCATCGAAGGGCGGGACGGTGACGTCGACGATGGCGGTCCACGACGTGCGCCGCGTGAATACGACGCCGGCGATGTTCACGGTTCCGCCGGGCTACAAGCGCAAGTGATTCTCGCCCTGCTGCTCGCACTGGCGCCGGCGGTCTACCGCGTGCGCATCGACACGACGCAGGGTCCGTTCGTTGTGGAGGTGCACCGGGCCTGGGCCCCGCGCGGCGCCGACCGCTTCTACGAGCTCGTCCGCTCCCGCTTCTATGACGACTCGCGCTTCTTTCGCGTGCGCCAGGGGTTCATCGCCCAGTTCGGCATCGCCGGCGATCCGGCCGTGAACGCGCGCTGGAAGCCGATCGTGGACGATCCGGTGACGCAGCCGAACACGCGCGGCACGATCGCCTTCGCGATGACCGGCCCCGACACGCGCCTGACTCAGGTCTACATCAACCTCGGCGACAACACGCGCCTCGACAAGGACGGCTTCGCGCCATTCGGGCGGGTGGTGGAGGGGATGGACGTCGTCGACCGGCTCTACAGCGGGTACGGCGAGGAGTCGGGCGGCGGGATGCGCGGCGGGAAGCAGGAGCCGCTGTTGCGCGGAGGGAACGTGTACCTGGATCGCGCATATCCGAGGCTCGATCGGATTGTTCGTGCCAGCATCGTGCGATAGCACGGGGCTCTCGGCTCTCGGCTCTCAGCTCTCAGGCTCGCCCGCCACGCTCGCGCCTCGTTCTTCCTGAGAGCCGACAGCCGAGAGCTGAGAGCCTCATTCCAGTAGCTCACGCAAAATCTCGTTCGCCAGATCCGCCTTCGCCTTCCCGCGCGTCTCCTTCATCAACTGTCCGACGAGGAACCCGAACACCTGCGCCTTGCCGCCGCGGTACTGCTCGACCTGCGCGGCGTTGCGCTCGAGCACGCGGCGGGCGGCGTCGCGGATGGCGGCGGGGTCGCTGATCTGGCCGAGGCCTTTGCGCTCCACGATGGCCTCGGGGGCGTCGCCGCTCGCGGACATGTCGTCGAAGATCTCCTTGGCCGCCTTGCCGCCGATCGTGCCGCTGTCGATCAATTGGATGAGGCGTCCAAGCATTCCGGGCGTGATTCGGGATTCGTCCCAAACGCGCAGCACCTCGTTGCGCACCCAGTTCGCGGCCGCGCGGGCGTTGCCGGCGGCGACGACCGTTGCCTCGAAGTAATCGGAGAGCTCGCGCGCGGCGACGAGCGCCTCGGCGTCGACCATGGAGATGTTCCACTCGCTCTGGTATCGCGCACTTCGCTGATGCGGCAGCGGCGGGAGCGTCCCGCGCACCTTCTCGATCCAGGCGTCGTCGACGTCGAGAGTCAGCAGGTCGGGGTCGGGGAA
>JBKOUP010000492.1:0-6059 GCA_046723495.1 Acidobacteriota bacterium | reverse complement strand
GTGTCGTCGATGACGAACGACGTCTGCAACGAGCTGTCTTCCGTGCCGAGGAAGTAGACGCGGATCGTCTGTCCCTTGTACGCCGTCACGTCGAACGACTTCTGCGCGTAGCCGGTGTTCTTGTTCAGGTTCGAATACGTGGCCAGCGTGGCCAGCACCGTGTTCGCTGTGTTGCGCACCTGCACCTTCAGCGTGTCGTAGGCGATGGTCGTCGTCGTCTCCGCCGTGTCGATGTGCAGCCAGAACGTCAGCGTGGCGCTCGTCGCCGTCGACGGGATCGTCACGTCCTGGTAGATCGAGTCCGTGTGCGTCGTGCCGTAGCCGTCCAGCCACGCCTTCCACGAGCCGCTGTGCGCCGGCTCGCTGGTCGAGCTGTCGATCACGCCCGCGGTGGCCACCCACGGCGCGGCCGAGCCGGTCTCGAAGCCGGGGTTGCCGAGGAGCTGCTGCTGCGATGTGCAGCCGGTCACCGTGAACGAGCCGGAGCTCGTGGCCGTGCCGCCCGCCGTCGTCACCGAGATGTGGCCGGTCGACGAGCAGTTCGGCACGCTGGCGCTGATCGACGTCGAGCTGAGCACGCTGAACGACGCCGACTGCCCGTTGAACTTCACGCTCGTCGCGCCGGTGAAATTCGTGCCGCTGACCGACACCGTCGTCCCGACGCCGCCCGACGTCGGCGAGAAGCTGGAGATCGTCGGCGCGGGCGTGCCGCCGCCGCCGATGAAGCCGGTGTAGAGCAGGCGGTTCGGCGAGCCGGTGCCCGGGCTGATCACCACGCCGCTCGTGGCGTTCGACGTCAGCGCGCTCGCCACCGCGGCCGGCGTCGCCGTCGTGTTGCCGGCCAGGTAAAGCGCCGACGCGCCGCAGACGTGCGGTGTGGCCATCGACGTCCCGCTGATCGTGTTTGTCGCCGTCGTCGACGAGTACCACGACGACGTGATGTTCACGCCCGGCGCGAAGATATCGACGCACGTGCCGTAGTTCGCCCACGAGGCTTTGTGGTCGGTGTTGTCCGTGGCGCTGACCGTGATGGCCGCGGCCGCGCGCGCCGGCGACGTCGTGCAGGCGTCCTGCGGGTTGCCGAACTGGTCGCCGTTGCCGGCCGCGACGCAGAAGACCACGCCGGCGTTGACGGCCGCGGTCACGGCGTCGTCGAGGGCCTGCGAGGCGCCGCCGCCGAGGGACATGTTGGCGACGGCGGGCTTGATCGCGTTCGAGGCCACCCAGTTCACGCCGGCGATGACGCCGGAGTTCGAGCCCGAGCCGGAGCAGTCGAGCACGCGCACGGCCACGAGCGACACGCCCTTGGCCACGCCATACGTCGAGCCACCGACCGTGCCGGACACGTGCGTGCCGTGGCCGTTGCAGTCGATGCCGTTGTGGCCGTCGCCGATCTCGTCGACGCCGACCGAGGCCCGCCCGCCGAACTGCGTGTGCGAGGTGAGGATTCCGGTGTCGACGATGTAGGCGTGGACGTTCGACGCCGTCGTGGCATAGGTGTAGTTGCCGTCGAGCGGAAGGTTGCGCTGGTCGATGCGGTCGAGGCCCCACGTCGCGCCGCTCTGCGTCGTGTCGAGATGGACTTCGCTGTCCTCCTCGACGTACTTCACGCGCGGATCGTTGGCGATGGCGTTCGCCGCCGCGGCCGGCATCTCCGCGGCGAAGCCTTTGAGCGCGCCGTAGACGAACTTCGTCTTCGCCCCGTGCCTCGCGGCCAGCTCGTTGGCGAGACCGGGCACGTCGGCCGTACGGCTTTCGAAGACGACGATGTAGGAGTTGGGGATGGGGCGGATGGCCTTGCGGATCGACTTGTCCTTCGGTCCGGCCGCGAAGGCGGGCACAGCCAATAAGAGAATGAGAACGATGAGAGCTCGCTTCATACGGTTCCTTTCTGTTTCTCCTGGGATTTCGGGCGAGCGGCAATGGAGCAGGAATTCCGCCAATGCACAGCGGCGCGTAAGTCGTTGATTCCACGACGGCGCGTCCGCGACGGGGTCAAACCGTGAGCAATTCGGGGCGCCGCGGCGGGTCAGGAATGAGGCCGTTGGATCGGACTTTTACCCAGGGAAATCCCCGGCCCGACCCTTGCGTTCGCTACCCCAGCGCCCATGATTGCCCGGCAGCTCCAGCAGACTTTCGAATTCGCCCTCAGCGAGGCGCTCAAGCGCCGCCACGAGTACGTCACCATCGAGCATCTCCTCTTCGCGCTGCTCCACGACCGCGAAGTGGCCACCGTCGTGCGCAACTGCGGCGGCGACGTCGACCTCCTCAAAAAGCAGCTCGACGACTTCCTGGGCAAGACGCTCGAGCAGCTCCCCGACGACGTCGAAGTCCAGCCCGTCCTCACGGCCATGCTCCAGCGCGTCGTGCAGTACGCGCAGCTGCACGCGCAGAGCTCCGGGCGGAAGGAAGTCGACACCGGGCAGATGCTCGCGGCGATCTTCCAGGCCGAGCGCTCCCAGGCCGTCTACCTCCTCCGCTCGCAGGGCGTGAACAAGATCGACGTCCTCAATTTCCTCTCCCACGGAATCGCCAAGAGCGACGGCGTGCCGCGTCCCGCGTTCGCCACGCCTGACGAGGAGGGCCCGCAGTCGTTCGGCGATCCGCTGAAATCGTTCGCCGTGAACCTGAACGAGCGCGCCAAGAAAGGCGAGATCGATCCGCTCATCGGCCGCGGGCCGGAGCTGGAGCGGACGGTCCAGATCCTCTGCCGGCGGCGCAAGAACAACCCGCTCTTCGTCGGCGAGCCGGGGGTCGGCAAGACCGCCATCGCCGAGGGGCTGGCGCTGAAGATCCAGCGCAACGAAGTGCCGCCCGTGCTGAAGAACAGCGAGATCTACTCGCTCGACATGGGCGCCGTCCTGGCCGGGACGAAGTACCGCGGCGAGTTCGAGCAGCGCCTCAAGGCCGTCATCGCCGCGCTGCTGGAGAAGAAGGACGCCATCCTCTTCATCGACGAGATCCACACGATCGTCGGCGCCGGCGCGGTCTCGGGCGGGACGATGGACGCCTCGAACATCCTCAAGCCCGCCGTGGCCTCGGGGAAGCTGCGCTGCATCGGCTCGACGACGTACGCGGAGTACAAGGCCTCGTTCGAGCGCGACCGCGCCCTGGCGCGGCGCTTCCAGAAGATCGAGATCGGCGAGCCGACGGTCGCGGAGACGATCGAGATCCTCAAAGGCCTGAAGAGCTATTACGAGCAGCACCACGGCGTGACGTTCAGCGATGAAGCGCTGACGCTGGCGGCGGAGCTGGCGGCGAAGTACATCCACGACCGGCACCTGCCGGACAAAGCGATCGACGTCCTCGACGAGGCCGGCGCGCGGGCGAAGATTCACGGCGGCATCAAGGTCATCACCGAGGCCGAGGTCGAGCACGTCGTGGCCACGATGGCCAAGATTCCGCCGCGCACCGTGGCCGTCGGCGAGAAGGCGCGCCTGCAGAATCTCGAGGACGAGCTTCGCAAGGTCATCTTCGGTCAGGACCACGCGATCAAGCAGATCGTCGGCGCCATCAAGCTCTCCCGCTCCGGCCTCGGACATCCCGAGAAGCCGATCGGCTCGTTCCTCTTCAGCGGCCCCACCGGCGTCGGCAAGACGGAGCTCGCGAAGCAGCTGGCCGTCGCGCTCGGCGTCGAGTTCATCCGCTTCGACATGAGCGAGTACATGGAGCCGCACACGGTGTCGCGGCTCATCGGCGCACCGCCGGGCTACGTCGGCTTCGACCAGGGCGGGCTGCTGACGGACGCGGTGGTCCGCACGCCGTACGCGGTGCTGGTGCTCGACGAGATCGAGAAGGCGCACCCGAATCTCTTCTCGATCCTGCTGCAGGTGATGGACCACGCCACGCTGACGGACAACAACGGCAAGAAGGCCGACTTCCGCAACGTGATCCTGATCATGACCACGAACGCCGGGGCGCGGGAGATGAGCGACGCCACGGTCGGCTTCACGCAGAGCGGCGTGAGCGGCAAAGGGCGCGGGGCGATCGAGCGCACGTTCGCGCCGGAGTTCCGCAACCGCCTCGACGCCTGGATCGCCTTCGAGCAGCTGTCGTTCGAGACGATCGAGCGCGTGGTCGACAAGTTCATCGACGAGCTGCGCGCGCAGCTGGCGCCGAAGGGCGTGACGCTGGAGCTGACCGAGGCCGGGCGGGCCTGGCTGGCCAAGCACGGCTACGACAAGGCCTTCGGCGCGCGGCCGATGGCCCGGCTGATCTCGACGAAGATCAAGGAGCCGTCGGTGGACTCGATTCTCTTCGGTCGCCTGCAGGACGGCGGGACGATCAAGGTCGACGCGATCGGCGACGAGCTGAAGCTCGAGATGTGATGGTCAGCGAGGCCTGCCGCGAGCTTCTCCTCGATGCGCAGCGGTTCAGCGCGAGCTACCGCGCCGGCTTGTTCAATCATCTGCCGATGGCCCTCCTGGCGCTCGACCGCCTCGGCGGCGACGAGGCCCGCCTGCGCGCGTTCGCGGCGACGTATTCGAAGCAGCTGTACCCGAAGCGCGCCGACGAAATCGCCCGGCGCGAGCAGTTCAAGGATGGACGGATCCCGCAGCTCGACGGCGGCGGCGTGGTCGCGCAGGCATTTCACTGTCTGATCCGATTGGCCTACGCCGTCGACAGCGGCGTCGCCGAGGAGATCCCCGATGCGCTGGCGGCGTGGAGTGGGCGCTTCCGCGCCGATCCCTCTCCCCGCGAGCGGGGAGAGGGTGGCGCGCAGCGCCGGGTGAGGGGCGCAAGCTTCCCAACCTTCGCCGCCATCGCCGCCGACGACCGCTTCCCGCGCGATTTCGGCGGCGGCAGCATCTCCGGCCGCATCGCCAAAGTCCTTGCGATGCCCCCCTTCGCGGACTACGGCATCGCCGACCCCGCCCTCCCCGACCTCGCCCTCATCTCCGCGAAAATCTTCGCCTCGACCGGCGATTTCACCGCGCTGCACATGGTCACCGGCTGCCACGCCATGCGCGTGCTCGCACCGTACCTCGGCCCGACAGCGATCGACACCTTCGCTACCGCGCTCCTCGCCGCGTACGTCACCATCGGCCGCCCGCCGATCACCGCGACTCTTCCAAACGATTTGCCGGATGACGCCACGCTCGCCGCGCGCGCCGTGCCGAGCGACGACGACCACGACCTCAAGCTCGTCTACAGCGCCCTCCGCGAGGAGGCCGAGTACCGCACCGGCTGGCACCGCCTCTGCGCGGCGGTGCGCCTCGGCCTGGCATGAGCCGCTTCCCCGACCCCCGCCGCGCCCGCGGCGACATCGTGGCCCTCGGCGACGACCTCGCCGTGGAGACTCTGCGCGACGCCTACCGCCACGGCATCTTCCCCTGGCCTCACGAGCGCATGCCCCTGCCGTGGTTCTCGCCGCGGCGGCGCACCGTCATCTTCTTCGAGAAGGTCCACGTCGGGCGCACGCTGCGCAAGGCCATGAAGCGGAGCGATCTCACGTTCACCGTCGACCGCGACTTCCGCGCCGTCATCCGCGCCTGCGCGGGCACGCCGCGCCCCGAGCAGGACGGAACGTGGATCGACGACCACATCGTCGCCGCCTACACGCGCTTCCACGAGGCCGGCGACGCGCACAGCGTCGAAGTCTGGCGCGACGGCGATCTCGTCGGAGGCCTCTACGGCGTCGACGCCGGCGGCCTCTTCACCGGCGAGTCGATGTTCTACCGCGCCTCCGACGCCTCGAAGCTCGCCCTCCTCTTCCTCATCGAGCAGCTGCGCGCCCGCGGCGCGACGTGGATCGACTGCCAGGTCATGACCCCGCACATGGAGGCGCTGGGGGCGCGGGAGATTGCGAGGGCGAAGTTCCTCGACATGCTCGCCGAGGCGCAAGCGGCCGGGCTCCGGCTCTTCCATTAGGAATTCACGATTTCGGTTCCTCTACATCGATGTGCAATCACTGAATCGTTTCATCGACGCGACGATCGAGTGGATCGGCGCAATCGTCCTGGTCGTCGTTGCCGTCTGGTGGTGGAGGACGTCGCCGGTCGGCATTCCGCAGCACACGATGTGGGCGGTCCTTGCGACGCTGCCGGGAGTCGTCGGAC
>JBKOUP010000456.1:0-4950 GCA_046723495.1 Acidobacteriota bacterium | reverse complement strand
CGCCCGAACAGGGCCACGAGATGTCGCCGGAGGCGAAGGTCGTCGCCACCGGGCCCGCCCCGGACGGCTCGTTCCGGCCCGATCCGAGCTACCCGCAGGACTACGACTCCAACGAGGAGCTGGCCATCTACGGCGCCAAGCATCTGAACCCGACGGCGTACCCGCCGATCGATCTCGGTCTGCGGCTCTACGACCGCGGGGCGTACACGCCGCGACCGACGTTCCTCGGCGCGAAGAATCCGGTCATGAGCGCGCTGATGATCTTCGGCGATCTTCGCGTCGCCGCCGTCAACGGCACGCTCGGCGGAAGCACCGCCGACCAGCGCAAGATCGCCGCCCGCCTCAACCTCGAAGGCGACTGGCAGTTCACGCCGACGGAGCGCGTGCACGCGCTCGTGCGCCCGCTGGACACCGGCGGGATCGCCACGAATTACCAGTTCGGCAATACCAGCGGCGGCGACAAGTTCACGCGCAAAGGCACCTTCGGTCTGAAGACGCTCTTCTTCGAAGGCGACGCCGGCTCGATGTACGCGGGGATGACGAACCAGGACAACAAGCGCGACGTGCCGATCGGCTTCGGCAGGATCCCGATTTTCACCCAGAACGGCATCTGGATCGACAACCCCATCGACGGCGCCGCCCTCGGCGTCCTCACCGCCAAGAGCAACGCCCGGCTCGACATCAGCAACTTCGATCTCACCCTCTTCGCCGGCGTTCACAACGTCGCCAGCCGCGCCCTCGCGCCGGGCGACACGAGCGCCCGCGTGGCCGGACTGGCCGGATTCTTCGACGCCCTCGGCGGCTACACCGAGTTCGGCTACGGCTACCTCGACGACCGCGACAACACCGATCTCAGCTACCACAACGTCACCGCCGCCTTCTCGCGCCGCTACATGGGCAAGATCGCCAACAGCGTCCGCGTCATCGGCAACTTCGGACAGAAAGCGTCGGCGAAGACGGCCGACGGCGTCCTCCTGCTCGTCGAGAGCTCGCTGATCCGCGGCTACTACGCGAACATCAATCCGCTGACGTTCGTCCCCTACCTCAATCTCTTCGCCGGATTCAAGAGCCCGCAGCCGCTGGCGCGCGCGGCCGACACCGGCGGCGTACTGAAAAACACCGGCATCAACTTCGAGACCGACGGGATGACCGCGTACCCGACGCTCAACCCGAACGCCAAGGACACGTACGGCGGCGCCATCGGGCTCGAGTACCTGTTCAAGCTCGACCGCCAGATCGTCTTCGAGGTGTCGAGAGTCGAGCCGAGGAACGGCAGCCTGCCGGGATCGCAGACCGCCGTCGGCGCGCGCTATCAGCACCCCATCACGCACACGATGATCATCCGCCTCGACGCCATGAAGGGCTGGATCCAGGGGCAGAAGGACATCTACGGAGCACGGCTGGAGCTCCGCCGCAAATTCTGAGGAGGTTGGCGATGGCCATCTTTCAGCTCAACGTCAACGGACACCAATACACGCGCGATCTGGACCCGAACATGCCGCTGCTCTGGGTCCTCCGCGACATCCTCGGCCTCAAGGGCACCAAGTTCGGCTGCGGCGTTGCCCAATGCGGCGCCTGCACCGTGCACCTCAACGGGCACCCGGCGCGCTCCTGCCAGGTCCCGGTCGGCGTGGCCTCCCTCGCCGAGATCACCACGATCGAGGGGCATTCGCCCGAGATCCAGGCCTGTCAGGCCGCATGGGTGGCCGGCGGCGTTCCGCAATGCGGCTTCTGCCAGCCCGGCCAGATCATGACCGCCGCGGGGCTGCTGAAAGAGCATCCCAACCCCGACGACACGATGATCGACAACTACATGCGCGGCAACATCTGCCGCTGCGGCACCTATCCGCGAATCCGCGAGGCCATTCACAAGGCCGCCGGAAACGGGAGCCCGTCATGAGCACGTTCTTTCGCGTCACTCGCCGCGATTTCATGCAGACCGTCGGCTTGAGCGCCGGCGCGCTGGTGTTCGGCACGTTCGTCAGCTGCGACGAAGCCACAAAAATGGGGATCGAGGGCTTCCTTCACAATTACGTGCCGCTCGGCCCGTACCTGGCCATCGAGCCGCTCGACGGGACGATCGTGATCCTCACCTACCGTCCGGAGATGGGACAGGGGACGCGCTCGACGCTTGCGGCCGTCCTGGCCGACGAGCTCGAGGCGGACTGGAGCCGCGTGAAGCTGAAACTCCCCGACACGGACTCGGTCGGTTTCGCGGTGCAGTTCCCCTTCGAGGTTCCGGACAGCCTCGCGCTGCCGTTTCCCTACGACGATCTCAAGTCGAGGCCGAAGCCGTACTTCGTCGTCCCGCCCGAGGCCTCGCAGTTCGCCGACAGCTCGCGCAGCATCACCGCGTGCTTCACCACGATGCGCCTCACCGGCGCCGGCGTGCGCCTCGTCTTCGAGCGCGCGGCGGCGAAGGTGTTCCACGCCGACGCCGCCGACTGCCACGCGAAGCAGCACAAGGTCGTCCACACGCCCTCCGGCCGCTCGCTCGATTTCCGCGACCCGCTGCTGCTGGTTGAGGCCTCCAAGGTACCGGTTCCGGCGTTCGAGGAGGTGCGGGCCGCGGTCAAGAAGCCGTCGGAATGGCGCTATATCAACAAGAGCATGCCCTTCGCCGACGCTCCCGACATCGTCACCGGCAAAGCGGTCTACTGCGCCGACTACGACGTGCCGGGGATGCTGACGGCCATGGTCGAGCGCTGCCCCGTCGCCAACGGGAGGATCGCGAGCTTCGATCCCGCGCCGGCGCTGGCGGTGCCGGGAGTTCGCGCCGTCATGCGCACGCTGCCGAAAGGGTGGCCGCCGGGCGGCGTTGGCGCCAACTTCAGCCCCCACGACGGCGTCGCCGTGATCGCTGACAACACCTGGGCGGCGTGGCAGGGGCGGCGAGCGCTCCGGCCGACGATCCAGTGGGACCTGAGAGACAACCCCCACGCTTCGTACGACTCAGTCGCGTTCCAGAAGGAGCTCGCGACGAACACCGCGAACCCGGGAAAACTGGTGCGGAGAAAAGGCGACGTCGATGCCGCCTTCACGTCGGGTAAGGTCATCGACGCCACGTACTGGATCCCTCATCTGGCACAGACGCCGATGGAGCCGCTCGTGGCCGTCGCTCTCCTCAAGAACGGTAAGCTGGAGGTGTGGTCCGCCACACAGAATCCTAGCGCCTCCCAGCTCTTCGCCGGATACGCCGCCTTTGGAATCCAGCCGGCGGACTGGGGAAAAGAAGACGTCGACGCGAAGATGCGCAAGCTGGTCACGCAGCACGTGCCGCTGCTGGGCGGCGGCTTCGGACGCAAATCGCAGGTCGACTACGTCGCCGAGGCGGCGTCGCTGGCCGCGCAGAATCCGGGCGTGCCGATTCGCGTGCAGTGGACCCGCGAGGACGACGTCCGCTTCAGCTACTACAACTGCGCCAGCAGCCAGTATCTGAAAGCGGCGCTCGACGCCGATGGGCGTCCGACGGCGTTGCTGCAGCGGAGCGCGCTGACGTCGTTCTTCGCCACGCTCTTCCCCGAGGCGCAGGCGAAGGCGCGCGCCGCCACGTATGACGGCGGCGAATATCCGTACGCCTCGGCCATCGAGCGCGCTCAGGGCCTGGAGGACATGCCCTTCGACGTCCCCAATCTGCGCATCGAGAACTGCAAGGCCCCGAGCCACATCCGCGCCGGCTGGATGCGCTCGGTGGCGAACATCTACCACGCCTTCGGCATCTGCTCGTTCGGCGACGAGATGGCCAACGCCGCCGGCCGCGATTCGAAGGACTACCTGCTCGAGCTCATCGGCACGGGGCGCATCCTGCCGCTGCAGGCCGAGGAGGTCAAGCAGTACCGCAACAACGAGCTGCCGCTCCAGAATATCCCGACGCCGGACGCGTCGAAGCCGCCGTTCGTCCCTGGCTTCCCGCCCGACACGCGCCGCCTGCGCGCCGTCATCGAGCGCGCGGCGAAGGAGTCCGGCTGGGACGAGAAGGTCAAGCAATACAAGGGCATGAAAGGCCGCGGCCTCGGCATCGCCGCGCATCGCAGTTTCCTGAGCTACGTGGCCATCGTGGCCGACGTGTCGCTCAACGACAAGAACGAGCTGACGGTGAACGAGATCTGGGGCGCGATCGACTGCGGCCTGGCCGTGAACCCCGACCGCGTCCGCGCCCAGATGGAGGGCGGAATCAACTACGGCCTGAGCTACGCGCTCCTCGGCGAGATCTCCTGCAAGGACGGCGCGGTCGAGCAGCACAACTTCGACGACTACCCCGTGCTGCGCATCTACCAGGCGCCGAAAAAGATCAACGTCTTCATCATGGAGAGCGATCAGCCTCCGTCCGGCGCCGGCGAGCCGCCCACGCCCGCGGTGGCCCCGGCCGTGGCGAATGCCATCGTGGCGGCGGGAGGGCCGAGGATCCGCACGATTCCGTTCTATAAAAACGGGGTCAACGTGCCCTGAAGGAGGAGCCGTTTCGCGGCGCGCCGTATACTCCGCCCGTGGTGCGGCTGATCGTTGTCGTCGCCCTCCTCGTCAACGCCGCGGCATTTGCCGGCGACGAGATGACCGTCTACGAGCTCCTCGCGCCGGAGACGCACCAATTCGCGATCGTCTACGACGTGACCCAGGCGCGCGAGGGGGCGGCGCTGTTCTTCAATCCCATCCGCCCGGGCTCGACGGCGTCTAAGGAGCGCGTGATCGCGCGCGCCACCGGAAAGGATCTGCCGTTCGAGGTCGTGAGCGGGAAAGAGGCGAAGGGCAGCGGGCTCGTGTCGCCGAAGACGGCCGACGACGCGCAGTTCATCCGCGTGCATCTCCCCGGGCCGGTGCCGAAGGGCGGCGAGACGCGCATCCGCATCCTCAAGACCTACACCGACGCCGCGTCGTATTTTGTCGACAAGGACGGGCGGCTCGTCTTTACCCGTCCGCTCGGCATCAAGCGCAACGTCGTGCTGCTGCCGA
>JBKOUP010000362.1:0-11929 GCA_046723495.1 Acidobacteriota bacterium | reverse complement strand
CTGGTTCCACCCGCTCGTCTGGATGGCCCGGCGCATCCTCGCCCGGGCCCGCGAGGAAGCCTGCGACGAGGCCGTCGTCGCGCGCCGCGGCCCCGACACCTACCTCGCCGCGCTCGCCAAAGTCTGCCGCGCCGCCGCCGCCCCCCGCGTCGCCGGCATCTCCTGCATCGTCAGCAACACCATTCGCGAAAGGATGAACGCCATCATGACTCTCTCGCTCCGCCGCCCTCTCCCCCACCGCCTCATCGTCGCCGTCGTCGTCGCCCTCCTCGCCGCCGTCACCCTCGTGCACGCGAAAGACGGAAAGAGCCGCTACGGCATGAGCAGCACGGTCAACGTCGGCAGCGACGACGTCTACGACTTCGACATCACCGTGCGCGACAACACCACAGGCGACGTCGTCTGCCATCCGCGCGTGAAGACGCAGGCCGGCGCCCAGGCCGAGGCGACGTGTGACGGAGTGCCGAAGTTCAGCGTTCACGTGACGGTGGAGAAGGACGGGCACGCCGAGGTCCGCCTGCAGGTGTTCGACGCCGACGGCAAAGTCATCGACGGACTCAGGACCGTCATCACCGTCAACAAGCAGCCGGGCCCGAAGATCACGCTGAACCTCGACAAGGCCGAGATCAAGGACGTCATCCGCTCCTTCGGGAAGCTCAGCGGGATGGACGTGCAGATCGATCCCGGCGTCGAGGGGATCGTCAGCGTGGAGCTCCACGACGTCCCGTGGGACCAGGCCTTGCAGCGCATCCTCGCCGAGAACAAGTGCGACTACGAGACCGACGGAAAGACGATTCACGTCCGGCGCATCCGGTGAAGTCGCTTCCGCGGCGGCTGGCGCTCGGCGCCGTCGCGGGCGTCGCCGCGACCTTCGTCATGCAGGGCATGATGATGGCCTCGAAGAAGGTGCTGCCGGAGTCGCGGCCGCCGATGAAGAAAGATCCCGGCGAGTTCATGATCGAGAAGGTGCCGCTGCCGAAATCGCTCAAGCCCCTCGGCGCGAATGCGCTCCGCCTCGGCTACGGCATGACCTCGGGCGTGATCTACGCCGCGCTGCGCCCGCGCCGGAGCATGCCCCTCTTCGACGGCACGCTCCTCGGCGTCGGCGTCTGGGCGGCCGGCTATCTCGGATGGCTGCCCGCCGCCGATCTCATGCCTCCGATCACGGAGCACGAGCCGCTGCAGATCATCGTTCCGATCGTGCAGCACGCGATCTTCGGCGTGGCCGTGGCGGCGGCGTACGACGGGTTAATGCGCGTTTAGGAACTGCGTGATCGGCGGCATCGCTTGGGCGCGGCACTCGATCACCGCGAGGTGCCCGCATCCGGGGATCATCACCACGCGCGACTGCGGCAGCTCGCCATGGAAGCGCGCCGCGAGCGACGGCGGCACGAGGCGATCGGCCGTCCCCCAGATGATGAGCACCGGCATCGTCACGCGCTGCAGCTTCCCGTCCATGACGTCGCGGCGCGTCAGCATCGACTGCATCGACAGCCGCAGGATCCACGACTCAGCGCGGGCGCGGCGGAGGAAGTCCGCCACGACGAAGTCGGGCAGCTTCGGCAGCTCGTCGCTTTGCAGCCAGAGGAGGTGCCGGGCCTCGTCCATCGTCGTCGGGGCGAAGGCGGTCTCGCCGAGGGGCGACGGAAAATCGAGGCCGGCGCTGTCGATCAGGACCAGGCGCTGCACGCGCTCGGGATGCAGCGCCGCGAGGCGCAGCGCGATCCAGCCGCCCATCGACAGGCCGGCCACACCGGCGCGCTGCAGATGCACCGCGTCCATGAACCCGCGCACGAGCTCCGTCTCCGCGGCCACGGAGTAGTCGGCGTCGCGCGGCTTGTCGCTGCCGCCCCATCCGAGGAGATCGGGAGCGTAGACGCGGTGATCGCGGGTGAGCTCGCGCACGACCAGCGCCCAATCCTCGGAGGTGCTGCCGATGCCGTGGACGAGCAGCAGCGGCGGGCCGTCGCCCCCTTCGAAGTAGCGGAGGCGATGGCCGGCGACGTCGACGTAGTGCGCGTGCATGCCCGCGCGGAGCAGCAGCACATGCGCCGCGGCATGCACGAGCGTGAACGGATGGAAGTAGACGAAGAGCACGACTGCGACGATGACGACGGCGATCGTCGCGCGCGTTTTCACGACACCTCGGCGCGGATGTCGTCGAGGGCCATGTCGATGCGGTCGCGATGCGTGCGGTGCGAGACGACGCAGATGCGGATCACGAAGCGCCCGCCGGCGACGGCCGGCGTCAGCATGACCCGCTTGCGGGCGTTGACGCGGCGCAGGACGTCGCGATTGCGGTCGTCGTCGCCCTTCACGCGGAACGCCAGGATCGACAGCTGCGGCTCGGCCACGACCTCGATGCCCTCGATCTTGTGCAGCTCCGCGGCGGCGTAGGCGGCCAGGTCGAGCTTCTCGTCGAGCTGCTCGCGGAAGGGCTCGATGCCGAACATCTTCAGCGGCAGCCAGACGCGCAGGCCGCGGAAATCGCGCGACAGCTCCGGCGAGAGCTCGCAGAAGTCGACCAGCTCGTCCTCCTCCTGGAAGGCCGGGAGGTAATCGGCGTGCATCGAATGGGCGCGGCGGAGCTTGCGCACGTCGCGCACGACGAGCGCGCCGGTGCCGAAGGGGAGGAAGAGCGTCTTGTGCGGGTCGAGGACGATCGAGTCCGCCTCTTCCATGCCGCGCAGCCGCGCCCGGCCGCGCTCGGTGAGGTTGAAGAACGCGCCGTACGCGCCGTCGACGTGGAACCACATCGCGTTGTCGCGGGCGATGCGCGCCAGCGTGGCCAGATCGTCGACCGCGCCGGTGGCCGTCGTTCCGGCGCTGCCGGCGATCAGGAACGGCCGCAGTCCGGCCCTGCGGTCGCGGGCGATGGCCGCCTCGAGCGCGTCGGTGCGCACGCGGAACTCGCCGTCGGATTCGATCTCGCGGATCTTCGTGAACCCGGCCAGGCTGGCCGACTTCTGGAACGCGTGGTGGGTCTGGTCTCCGCAGTAGAGCGTCGCGCTGCCGAAGTCGTCGCCGAGGAGATCCTTGCGCGCGGTGACGATGGCGATCAGGTTCGCCAGGGAGCCGCCTGTCGTCAGCACGCCGCCGCTCCCCTTCCCGTAGCCGGCGATCTCGCAGAACCAGCGGACGACGTTGGCCTCGATCTGGGCGAGCAGCGGCGCGGCCGCGCAGACGCCGACGTAGCGGTTCACGGCGTCGGCGATGTAGTCGGCGACCGCGGCGTGGTAGATGCCGCCGCCCGGAACGTAGGCGAGGTACCCCGGCCCGGCGGCGTTGAACGATCGCGGAATGGCCTCGTCGAAGAGAAAGTCGAGGAGTTTCTCGTACGCCTCGCCGCGATGCGGCAGCGGCTCGATCAGCGAGCGGGCGACGTCGGTCGCCCCTTCGACGTTCTGGGCCGGCTGCGACGGCAGCGACTCGATGTGGGCGATGACGCGGCACGCCGCCTCGTCGATGAGGCGGCGCATCTCGTTCGCGTCGGGCTCGAGAGGGTACTTCACCAAATCGCGCAGCGCTTGCTCGCCTCCCGCACCATCGGCTGCCCTTCCTTGCAGCCGTAGGCCTTGAAAAACGCCGGCATGTTCTTCACCGTGCCGTTCACGCGGAACGGTCCCTGCGCGTGCGGGTCGGTCTTGGCGCGGCGGATCTGCTCCTGCGCGGCCATGTTCTCGCCCCACACCTGGGCGAAGCCGAGGAAGAAGCGCTGCTCGGGCGTGAAGCCGTCGACCATCGTGCGCGGCTTCCCCTGCAGCGACTTCTCGTACGCGCGGTAGGCCAGCGTCGCTCCGCCGAGGTCGGCGATCGCTTCCCCCTGCACGAGCTCTCCGTTGATGTTGATCCCCTCGGCCACGGGGAACTCGGAGTACTCGGTGACGATGCAATGCGCGCGGGCCTGGAAGTTCTTCAGGTCGGCCTCGCTCCACCAGTTGCGCAGGTTGCCCTCGGGGTCGAACTTCGATCCCTGGTCGTCGAAGCCGTGCGTCATCTCGTGGCCGATGACCGTGCCGATGCCGCCGTAGTTGTAGGCGTCGTCGGCGTTCGGATCGTAGAACGGCGGCTGGAGGATGCCGGCCGGAAACGTGATGTCGTTGCGCGTCGGGTTGTACGACGCGTTCACCGTCGGCGGGGTGAAGCCGGTCCACTCGTTCGGATCGTCGGGCTTGCCGATGCGCTCGACGTTGCGCTCGTAGGCCCACTTGCGCGCGGCCAGGACGTCGTGCGCGAAGTCGTTGCGCGTGATCTGCAGCTTGCTGTAGTCGCGCCATTTGTCGGGATAGCCGATGCGGCGCTGGAAGGCGTTCAGCTTCGCCAGCGCGGCCTGCTTCGTCTCCGGGCCCATCCACGACAGCGTGGGGATGTCCTCGCGCAGCGCGGCCACGAGGTTGTCGATGAGCTGGTTCATCTTGGCCTTGGCCTCGGGGGTGAAGTTGCGCTTCACGTACTCCTGGCCGAGGAGCTGGCCGAGCTGCATGTCGGTGGCGCGCACGCAGCGCTTCCAGCGCTCCTGCTGTTCCTGCTGACCGGAGAGGACGCGGTTGCGGAAGTTGAAGTCTTCGTCGACGAAGGCCTTCGGCAGCGCGGAGGCGACGGCGTCGACGGTGTGCCAGCGCAGCAGGGCCTTCCAGTCCTCGACCGGAAGCTCTCCGATGAGCTGGTTGACGGTCTTGATGTACTCGGGCTGGGAGACGTTGAGCGTCTGCTGGTTCACGCCGAGGTCGCGGAGATAGACGCTCCAGTCGACGGCGGGCGCGAGCGAGGCCAGCTGCGCGACGGGCATCACGTGATAGGTGTTCTCCGGCTTGCGCATCTCCGTGCGCGGCAGCGTGGCCTTGGCCAGATGCGTCTCGAGGTCGAGGACGCGCGCGGCATCGCTCTTCGCCTGCCCGGCGTCCTCGCCGGCGAGGGCGAGCATCCTGGCGACGTGCTCGACGTACTGCTCGCGGAAGCGGCGGAAGCGCGCGTCACCGCTGAGGTAGTAGTCGCGGTCGGGCATCCCCAGCGAGCCGGTGCCGAGCGTGGCGATGATCATCTTGCTGTTTTTGAAGTCGTTGAAGCCGCCGACGCGGAAGAGCGGGGCGATGCCCATCTCCTGGAGCTGCACGAGCTCCTTGACGACGGCCTGCTTGTCGGTGAGGGCGTTGATGCGCGCCAGCTCGGCGGAGATCGGCGCGAGCCCCTGGGCCTCGATGGCCGGCTCGTTCATGCAGGCGGCGTAAAAGTCGCCGATCTTCTGCGCCGGCGTGCCGGCGGCGGCGTTGCTGGCGGCGTCTTCCTCGAGGATCGCGTGCAGGACGTCGCGGTTGCGCTCCGACACTTCCTCGAAGCGGCCGAAGCGCGAGTACTGCGGCGAGAGCGGATGGGTCTCGCGCCAGTGCCCGACGGCGAAGCGGTAGAAGTCGTCGCACGGGGCGACGCTCTTGTCCATGGCGTCGAGGGCGAAGCCGTGCGGGCCGAAGAAGGCGGCCTTCGCCGGGGCGGGGGCGGCGGGCGCGGAGGTGGGGGCGGGTGCGGTGGTGGCGGTGGTGGTGGTCGTGCTGTGGCAGGCAAACGCGGCAATGGCGATCAGGGCGATCGCAAGCTTCCGAAGCATCTCGTCCTCCCAGGCGGGCATATTCGAGGCGTGCGAATCGTAGGCGGCGTGCGCGAAACGTGCCGTTAACGATCGGTTACGAGGCCGCCCGGGTACAATCGGGCCGTGCACAACGAGTTTACGGCAATCATCGAGCGCGACGCGGACTGGTTCATCGCGTATTGCCCGGAGATTCCCGGCGCGAACGGCCAGGGGCGCACGCCGGACGAGGCACGCCGGAGCCTCGCCGCCGCGATCGCGCTGATTCTTGAGGACCGCCGGGAGGACGCGCTCCGCGGCGTGCCCACGGGCGCCGTGCGCGACACCGTTGTCGTCGAGTGAAACAGAGAGAGCTGCTTCGCGAGGCACACCGAGATTCCGAATCCGCTTGCGCGAAAGATCTGCCGCGAGTTGTCCGTGCCTGAGCCGTGACCTCAGCCGAATGCGATAATCGCCCGGCCATGTCCGCCTTACGCCTGGAGCTGCTCGGCGATCTGCAGATCCGCACCGCCAACGGCGCGCTGGCGACGGTCTCGGCGAAGAAGGCCCAGGCGCTGCTCGCCTACCTCTCCGTCAAGCCGGCGCAGCGCGTGTCGCGCGAGAAGATTTCCGCGCTGCTGTGGAGCAGCACCGGGCCGGACCAGGCCCGGCAGAGCCTGCGCCAGACGCTCTCGATGCTGCGCAAGGAACTGACCACGATCCTCGGCGACGCGCACGCGCTCCTCGACGAAAACGATCTTCTCGGCGTCGACGAGACCGTCGTCACCTGCGACGTGGCCGAGTTCGAGTCGCTCGCGGCGAGCGGCAGCGAGTCGGCGCTGGCCTCCGCCTCCGCTCTTTATCGCGGCGACTTCCTCGACGGCTTCTACCTCAACGAAGAGCGCTTCGATCAGTGGGTCATCGCCGAGCGCGACCGCCTCCACCGCATGTCCCTGCGCGTCCACGCCCAGCTCGCCGAGCTGCAGACGCGCCGCGGCGCGGTCGACGAGGCCATCGGCACGGCCCAGAAGTCGCTGCGCATCGATCCGCTCCAGGAGCCGGTGCACCGCACGCTCATGCGCCTCTACCTCCAGAGCGGCGACGTCGTGAACGCCCTCCAGCAGTACGAGACCTGCGCGCGCCTGCTCAAGCGCGAGCTGCGCATCGAGCCCGACGCCGAGACGAAGGCCCTGCAGCGCGAGATCCTGCAGCTCCGCTCGCGCACGCCGGCCGGCGCCGGCGCCTCCGCCGAGGAGGGCCAGGGCAGGAAAACGGTGCTCGTGGTCGAGGACAACGTGCTCAGCCGCGAGCTGTTCAACGCCGTGCTGAAGACGGCCGGCTACGGCGTGATCGGCGCGAAGGACGGCGCCGAGGCGCTGATGATCATCGGGCGGGAAAAGATCGACCTCATGCTCCTCGACGTCGACCTGCCGTTCATCGACGGCCATCACCTGCTGCAGGCCGCGCGCGAGAACGGCGTCGACGTGCCGGCCATCTTCATCTCCGGCCTGCCGGGCGAGGACATCGAGGTCCGGGCCTTCGAGGTCGGCGCGGCCGACTTCATCCGCAAGCCGGTGAAGAACGCCGTGCTGCTGGCCCGGGTCAGCAAGGTGCTCAGGGAGAGCTGACCGGCGCGCACTTCGCCTTGCCGTTGCCGACCTTGCACGACACCTTCGGATTTCCCTTGGCGCTGTTGAGCGTGAAGGTCCATTCGCCGGCGTGCTTCGACGACGGCGTCACCGCCGCCCAGCCGAATTTGTCGCGCGTGTCGAACGCCGTGACGGTGCGCGTGTCGACCTTCGACGGCGCCGTCTTGATTCCGGAGTCGAGCTTCGTGCCGCCGTTGCCGACGACGACTTGCGGCGGCGCGTCGCTGAACTGCAGCGCTTCGAAGAGGTGGACGTGGCCGGTGACGATGGCGGCGACGCTGGGGACGCCGCTCGCGCCGGCGGCCTGCTTCCATGCCGCTTCCAGCCCCGGCGTGGCCGCGTCGTCGTCATCGTCGTCGTCGCCGTGGACCACCGCCCAGATCGGCTGATGAAGGAGCAGCCACGCCAGGGGCGACGATGGCTGCGTCGCCTTGAGCGCGCTGAAGTCGGAGGCGTACTGGCTCACCTCGCCGGGAACGACGTTTTCGTCCGACACCGCGGAGGAGTCCATGACCAGGAACTGCATCGCGCCCGCGCCGACGCTGTACGGCGGCGTGTGCGTCGCGCAGGTCGAAGAGTACGCGCCGCCGTCGAGGTACTGGAACCACCCCGCGCCGGCGCGGCTGCAGATTTCGTGGTTGCCGCGGACGAAGATCCACGGCGCGGCGGGGAGGAGCTTCGCCATCGGCGTGAAGAAGTCGGCATTCCAGTTCGTCCAGCTGTACACCGGACCGGTGCATGCGGACGGCGGCGACGACGGCGACGGGCAGTTGTACTCGCGGTAGTAGTAGTCGCCAACGTGGACGATGAGGTCGGGCTTCCAGGCCGCGATCGACTTGGCCACGTCCGCGGCCGGCCACTTTTTCGGATCGCTGCAGTCCTGAACCGAGCATTGACTCTCGCTGCACTTCACGCGGCAGCCGGTGTCGCCGACGACGGCGATGCGCTTCGGCGTCTTGCCGACTTTCCCGAGCGGCAGGGCCACGCCGTTGATCGACGCGCTGGTCGTCCCGGCCGGCACGACGGCCTCGCAGACGGTGACGTCGGTCGTCGGCCCGCGCGGGGTCATGGCCACGTTGTTCATCGCCGGGCACGTCGAATTCGCCGGCAGGATCGTGCGGGCGATGAGCTTTCCGCCCGGCGCGTACTCGACCCACGTCGGATTCGCGGCGAAGAGCGGGCAGACGACGAGCAGCGACAGGAAGAGCCATCCACATTTCCGCATGGCGGGAGTGTAGTACGGGATCCTACGGAACCAAGAATGTGGGGCGGGATTCATCCCGCCCTCGCGGACTGAAGTCCGCGCCACATGCGGACTGAAGTCCGCGCCACACATGCCGATCAGCGGTCCAGAATCGCCGCCGCCGAGCGCGCGATGTCCTCCTCGCTCGTCGTCCAGTTCGACACCGAGATCCGCATCGCCGCCAGGCCGTGCCACGTCGTCCCGGCCATCCAGCACGTCCCTTCGCGCTGGGCGCGCGCGATCGTTGCGCGCGTCACGTCGTCGCTGTCGCCGAAGCGGACCAGCACTTGGTTCAGCACCACGTCATTGAGGATGCGCACGCGCGGATCGCGGCCGAGAACCTCGGCCATCTGCGCGGCGCGGGCGCAGCAGCGGTCGACCAGTGACTCCACGCCGCGGCGGCCGAGGTGGCGCAGGGCGGCGTAGACCGTGAAGCCGCGGGCGCGGCGGGAGAACTCCGGCGCCCACTCGAACGGATCGCGCTCCTTCCCCGCGCTGTGCTCGAGGTACTCCGCCGTCACGGCCATCGAGGCGCGGTGCGCGGCGTCGTCGCGGACGATGACGATGCCGTTGTCGTACGGCACGTTCAGCCACTTGTGCGCGTCCGTGGCCCACGAGTCGGCCAGCTCCGCGCCGTCGAGCAGGGCGCGCTTGGCGCGGCTGGCGCGGGCCCAGAGGCCGAACGCGCCGTCGACGTGCAGCCAGCCGCCGCGCTCGTGCACGATGCCGGCGATCTCGCGCAGCGGATCGACCGCGCCGGTGTTGACGTTGCCGGCCTGCGCGCAGACGATGACCGGCCCGTCGAGCGGCGCGAGCGCGTCGAGCAATGCGTCGGCGCGCATCCTCCCCTGCTCGTCCGTCGGCACGGTGACGACGCCCTGCGTCCCGAAGCCGAGGAAGCGCAGCGAGGTATGGATCGTCACGTGGGCCTCGCTGCCGAGGACGATGTGGACGCGCGGCGCACCGTAGAGGCCGTGCGTCTCCACGTTCCATCCGGCCTGGCGCAGCACGCCGTGGCGCGCCGCGGCGAGGGCGGTGAAGTTCGCCATCTGGCAGCCGGTAACGAAGCCGAGGCCAGACTGCCTAGGCAGGTCGAGCAGCTCGAGCAGCCACTCGCGCGCGACCTCCTCGCACATCGAATTCGCCGGCGACGTGGCGAAAAGCCCGGTGTTCTGGTCCCACGCCGACGTCAGCCAGTCGGCGGCCAGCGCGACCGGCAGCGAGCCGCCGATGACGAAGCCGAAGTAGCGCGGGCCGGCGCTGCCGATGATCCCGGCGTCCGCGCCCGCGGCCAGCGCATCGACGACCGCGGCGGCGTCTTCGCCGTCGTCGCTGAGCGGCACGGCCAGCGCCCGGCGCAGGGCGTCGTGGTCCGCGCGGGCGCCGACGTGGCGCTCCGGAAGGGACTCGAGAAAGCGGGTGGCGTGGTCGACGGCGCGCTGCAAAACCAACATGGCCGCGCAGTGTAGCGCGGCCATGTTGGCCTGCAATCAATTCACGGTGACGGTGGCGGTGGCGCTGTCGGTCGAGCAGGTGCCGCTCGTGACGCGCACCCAGTACTGGAACGTGCCGATCGCCCCGGTCGGCGGCTTGAACGTGTTCGTCGTCGAGCCGGCCTTTTGCGACGTGTTGCCGCTCGCGCCCTTGTACCACTGGTATTTCAGCGTCGGTCCGGTGGCGGTGACGGTGATGTTCTGCGGTGTGCCATTCTTCTGCACGCTCTGCGTGACCGGGCCGAAGGCGGTGATGGTGGGGTTCACCGTCACGCTCACGGCGTTCGAAGGCGCGCTCGTGCAGCTGTTGCCGTCGGTGACCTTCACGGTGTAGCTGCCGGAGGCGGTCGCGCTGTAGGTGCTGTTCGTCGCGCCGGTGATGGGGTTGTTGTTGAGGTACCACTGGTTGCCCGAAGCGCTGCTCGACGTCAGCAGCACGCTGCCGCCGGCGCAGAACGTTGTCGAACCGGTGTTCGTGATGGTTGGGACGGCGGGGGGCTGATTCACCGTCACGTTCACGCTGTTCGAGGGGTTGCTCGTGCAGCCGTTGCCGCCGGTGACTTTCACGGTGTAGTTGCCCGCGGCAGTCGCGGTGTAGGTGCTGCTCGTGGCGTTGGTGATTGGACTGTTGTTGAGGTACCACTGATTGCCCGTGGCACTGCTCGACGTCAGCAGGACGCTGCCGCCGGCGCAGAACGTCGTCGAGCCGGTGTTCGTGATGGTCGGGGCGGCGGGGGGCTGATTCACCGTCACGACGATCGCGTTCGATGGCGAGCTGGTGCAGCCGTTGCCATCGGTGACCTTCACTGTGTAGCTGCCTGCTGCCGTCGCGGTGTAGGTGCCGTTCGTCGCGCCGCTGATTGGGCTGCCGTTGAGGTACCACTGATTGCGCGTGGCGCTGCTCGACGTCAGCAGGACGCTGCCGCCGGCGCAGAACGTCGTCGAGCCCGTGTTCGTGACGGTCGGGGCGGCGGGGGGCTGGTTCACCGTCACGACGATCGCGTTCGATGGGTTGCTCGTGCAGCTGTTCGCGTCGGTGACTTTCACCGTGTAGCTGCCCGCAGCGCTCGCGGTGTAGGTGCTGTTCGTCGCGCCGGAGATCGGGCTGCCGTTGAGGTACCACTGATTGCCCGTGGCACTGCTCGACGTCAGCAGGACACTGCCGCCGGCACAGAACGTCGTCGAGCCGGTGTTCGTGATGGTCGGGGCGGCGGGGGGCTGGTTCACCGTCACGACGATCGCGTTCGACGCATTGCTCGTGCAGTTGTTCGCGTCGGTGACTTTCACCGTGTAGCTGCCCGCCGCGCTCGCGGTGTAGGTGCTGCCCGTGGCGTTGGTGATAGCGCTGCCGTTGAGGTACCACTGATTGCCCGTGGCGCTGCTCGACGTGAGCAGCACGCTGCCGCCGGCGCAGAACGTCGTCGAGCCGGTGGTTGTGATGGTCGGGGCAGCGGGGGGCTGATTCACCGTCACGAGGATTGAATTCGACGCATCGCTGGTGCAGTTGTTCGCGTCGGTGGCTTTCACCGTGTAGCTGCCCGCGGCGCTCGCGGTGTAGGTGCTGCCCGTGGCGTTGGTGATTGCGCTGCCGTTGAGGTACCACTGGTTGCCCGTGGCGCTGCTCGACGTCAGCAGAACGTTGCCGCCGGCGCAGAACGTCGTCGAGCCGGTATTCGTGACGGTTGGAGCGGCGGGGGGCTGATTCACCGTCACGACGATCGCGTTCGATGGGTTGCTCGTGCAGCTGTTCGCGTCGGTGACTTTCACCGTGTAGCTGCCCGCGGCACTGGCGGTGTAGGTGCCGCCCGTGGCGTTGGTGATTGCGCTGCCGTTGAGGTACCACTGATTGCCCGTGGCACTGCTCGACGTCAGCAGGACGTTGCCGCCGGCACAGAACGTCGTCGAGCCGGTATTCGTGACGGTCGGGGTGGTGGGGGGCTGGTTCACCGTCACGACGATCGCGTTCGATGGGTTGCTCGTGCAG
>JBKOUP010000180.1:0-11817 GCA_046723495.1 Acidobacteriota bacterium | reverse complement strand
GCCCGGCCATGCGCGGCGGCGGCGCGGCGGAGCGCGAGCGCTTTGTCCGGTTCATCGAGGAGGCCGGTGACCTCGGCGGCGATGGCCGAGGAGTCCTTCCACGGCACGAGAATCCCGCGGCCGCCGGCGAGGAGCTCCTTGGCGTAGGCGTAGGGTGTGGAGATCACGGCCTTCCCGGCGCCGAGCGCATACGCGAGCGTCCCCGAGGTGATCTGCTCCGGGTTCAGGTACGGCGTGATGTAGATGTCGGCCGCGGCGAGAAACTCGGAGAGCTCGGCGAGGCTGACGAAGCGGTTGTGAAAGATGACGTTGCCGTCGACGCCGAGGCGCTTGGCGCGGTCCTCGAGCATCAGCCGGTAGATCTCGCCTTGCTGCTCGACGACGTGCGGGTGCGTCGCGCCGAGGACGACGTAGACGGCGTCGGGATAGTGGGCCAGGATCGTCGGGAGGGCGTCGATGACGTGCTCGATGCCCTTGTCGGGCGAGAGGAGGCCGAAGGTGAGGATCAACGGCCGCCCTTCGACGCCGAGGCGGCCTTTGCTGCCGGCGAACGGCACGTTCGGGATGCCGTGCGGGATGACGTCGATCTTCTTCTCGTCCACCCCGTGCACGGCGCGCAGGAGCTGCGCGCCCCCCTCGCTCATGACCACGATGCGGTCCGACAGCGCGGTGATCTCGTCCATGACGCGGCGCTGGTGCAGGTTCGGCGTGGCCAGGATCGTGTGCAGCGTCGTCACGATGGGCATGCGCAGCTCGCGCAGCAGCGGCAGGAGGTGGCTCCCCGCTTTGCCGCCGAAGATCCCGTACTCGTGCTGAACGGAGATGACGTCGACGGCGTTGACGTTGAGGAAGTCGGCGGCGCGCGTGTACGCGCCGGCGTCGTTGTCGGCGAGCTCGAAGCGGACGCGCGGCGGATAGGCGTGCTGGTGCCGGCCGTCGTTCATGGCCAGGACGAAGCAGTCGAGATCGGTGCCGACGGCGGCGATGGCGTCGCTCAGGTCGGTGGTGAACGTGGCGATGCCGCACTGGCGCGGCAGGTGATTGCCGAGGACGGCGATGCGGCGGATGCGGCGGTCGTCCGACACGGTCAGGCCGCCTTTCCGGAGCGGCGCGGCGGCAGGATCAGGTGCCAGCGCGGCATGACATCGGCGGCGATGACGAACTCCAACACCCTGCTGTCCAGGCGCAGCCGCAGGACCTTCCCGGCCGCCGGCACGGCGCCGGTGGCCAGGACGCTGTCGTATTCGATCTCGCGGACCCACTGCAGGTCGATCGAGCCCTGCATCTTCGCGTTTTCATAGAACAGCGTCGACTGCGTCACCGCCAGGGCGACGTCGAGATGGCGGTTGCCGTCGACGAGCTCACCACGGCAGACGAAACGCGACGTGGCGCGCCGCTTCTCCATGAGTCCGCCGATCTGGTCGCTGCCGAAGCGGCGGACCAGTTTCCATCCCAACACGACGACAACGACGACACCGGCAGCGAGCAACAACGCCATGATTCGATTCTCCTTGGTTGCGGGTGGACGGACGGCCGGGCGGCCGCCCTTCCGATCGGGGGATGCTTGCTCAGCGGGTGAAACCGGCGTCTTTGCGCGGCTTCGATTCGTTGACCTTCAAGGCCTGGCCGTTCACGTCGCGGCCGTCGAGGCCCGCGATCGCGGCGTGCGCTTCCGCGTCGGTGCCGAATTCCATGAAGCCGAAGCCCTTCGACTGGCCGCTGGAGCGTTCCGTGGCCACGTTCGCCGAGACGACCTTGCCATACGGCACCGCGAGATCGTTGAGCTGCGCGTCCGTGACCTGCTTGGAGAGATTTCCGACATACAGTTTCATTTGAAGCTCCTGGCCGGGTGAACCGGCAGTTCTTCCGTCGCCGGCGCAAAGCGCGCGGATTTCGAAAGATTTGGAGTCTAAGAGGAGTGGATCCAGAGGATCTGACTTAGTTCAGACGGACTGAAGAGCCGACGGAAGTTTCCTCGGCGTAGAGTCACCATACGCTGTTCCGTGACGATTGTCACTGTGGAATATCGGCGGCCTCGCGACCGCCGCCGGCGAGACTGCCGTGGCATTGGCGATTCGAGGGCCAGCGTAGCAAACCGTCATGCCGACCTCGCGGCGCGCGCCCACGCGGAGGTTTACAGTAGCGCCGTGCTCGCCGCGATTTTGCTCGCTTCGCAGCTCGCCGACCTCTCGTCCGAGCTGGCGGAGCGCGCCCGCGACGCGCACCTTCCCGCCGTGCAGGCGGCGGTCGTCAATCGCGACGGGCTCGTCGCCCACGGCGCGGCCGGCGTGACCGTGCTGAACGGAACGGCGGCCGTCACGACCGGCGACGCCTTCCACATCGGCTCGTGCACGAAGCCGTTCACGGCCACGCTGGCCGGCATGCTCGTCGACGAGAAAAAACTCTCGTGGACGACGCGCATCGTCGACGTGTTCCCCAAGTGGCGGACGAGCATCCGTCCGGAGTACCGCGACGTCACGCTCGCCGACCTCCTCGCCCACGAGGCCGGCCTCCCCGCGTACGGCGAGGACGAGGAGATGAAGCCGCTGCCGAGCTTCCGCGGCAATCACACGGAGCGGCGGCGCGCGTTCGCGCGCTACGTCCTCGAGCACCCTCCGGCGGTCGCGCCGCGCACGGCGTTCCGCTATTCGAACGCCGGCTACACTGTGGCCGCGGCGATGATCGAGCGCGCCGCCGGCCGCCCGTGGGAAGAGCTCGTGCGGCGGCGCATCTTCGAGCCGCTGGGAATGCGCACGGCGGGCGTCGGCTGGCCTGCGCGCGTGTGGGGACACGAGTCCACCGCACAAGGGACGCTGAAGCCGGTCGATCCGCGCGGACCGTATCAACTCCCCGACTTCCTCGCGCCGGCCGGCGACCTGCACATGTCGGCCGACGACCTGGCGTTGTTCCTCCAGGCCCATCTCCGCGCCATGCGCGGCGCGCGCACGCTCGTCACGCCCGAAACGGCGGCGGCGATGCACACGCGCCGCAAGCGCAGCGGCCTCGGCTTCGGCGTCGCCTCCGTGGCCGGCTTCGAGAACGTGGCCACGCACAGCGGCAGCGCCGACACGTTCGTCACCGTCATCGCCATCGCCGCGAACGAAGACGTTGCCGTGGCCGTGTCGACGAACGCCGCCGGCGAGGCCGAGGAAAAGGCCGTCGGCCGGATTCTGCGCGACCTCCTCGCACGCTACGCCGCCGCCGTCGCGCAGCCGTGCCGGGACATCCCCTTCCATTGGACGCCTGGCCAGGTCGAGATTCCGGTCTCGGTCAACGGACGGCCCCCGCGCTGGTTCGTCCTCGACAGCGGCGCGGAATGGTCGGTCATCGGGACGGACCTGGCCGACGAGCTCGGCCTGCGCACCCGGCCGCGGCTGGGACGCGACTTCGTCTCCGGCGTCCGCTTCGACGTCGGCGGCGTGACGCTGCTCGATCAGGACGCGATGGTGATGCCGCTCGACAATTTCAAGAAGCAGCATCGCGACATTCACGGTCTCATCGGCTACGACTTCTTCGCCTCGCGCGCCATGACGATCGATTTTCAAAAGCACGTCGTCCGCGCCTGTCCGGCGGCGTCGTTCCAGCCCGCGGCCGACGACGTCGCCGTGCCGATGGAGCTCGCCGGGCGGCTGCCGGTCGTGCCGGTCACGCTGATGCTGGCCGACGGGCGGCGGCTGTCGCTGCGTGCGATGGTCGACCTCGGCGCGCAGCAGGCCATGATCGTCCGCTACCCCTACGCCGAGGCGCACGAGCTCTTCGAGGGATCGCGCGAGGCCAGCCCGGCGCCGAGCCTGGAGGGACCGCGGCCGATGAAGACCATTGCCACGAAGGGCGTCGCCGTCGGCCCGATCGCGCTCGAGATTCCGTCGGTGCGCGTCTTCGGCGCTCCGGCAGCTTCGGGCGGCTCCAGCGATAGCGACGCGCTCATCGGCAACGAGCTCCTGCAACGCTCGCGCGTCACGTTCGATTACGTTCACCGCCGGCTGCTGCTCGCCCCTCCCCTTCCATGATCGCGGACGGTCGTGGCGTGATGACGTACGATCGCCGTATGCGCCGCTTCGCTCTGGCCCTTTTTCTCCTTTCGCCGCCTGCGTTCGCGCAGTCGTACGACGTCTTCGCCATCCGCTACGCCACCATCCCTGGCTTCGCCGTCGCCGATCTCGTTCAGGGCGCGGCGATCGGACGCAAGACCGACATCGCCATGATGGTGTGGCTCGTGCGCGGCGGCGGGCACACCGTCGTCGTCGACTCCGGCTTCTATCGCCCGCAATTTTTCAAGAAGTGGACGGTGAAGGATTTCGTCCGGCCCGACGAGGCGGTCGCGCGCGCGGGCGTGAAGGCGGCCGATGTGACCGACGTGATCCTCACGCACGCTCACTGGGACCACGCCGACGGCGCGGACCTCTTCCCCAACGCGCAGATCTGGATCCAGAAGGACGAGTACGCGTACTACACCGGCGCGGCGTGGCAGCCCGGCGGGAAACACGGCGGCATCGAGCGCGAGGACATGCAAGTCCTTCTCGCCGCGAATATGGCCGGGCGCCTGCACCTCGTCGACGGCGACCGCGAGGTTCTCCCGGGCATTCACGTGTGGACGGGCGGGCGGCACACCTGGGCCTCGCAGTTCGTGAGCGTGACCGCGAAGAGCGGCACGATCGTCCTCGCTTCCGACAATGCCTACCTTTACGAGAACCTCGACAAAAACCTGCCGATCGCGCAGACGTTCGACGCCAAGTCCAACCTCGCCGCGCAGGAGCACATGAAGCAGCTCGCCTCGAGCCCGCGCCTCATCGTTCCGGGACACGACCCCGCGGTGATGGCCCGTCATCCGAAAGTGGCCGAGGGAGTGGTGGAGATCAAGTGACGGCGCTGATCATCGAGCCGCGGCCCGGCCCCGCGTTCGCGCTGCGCGATCTCTGGGCCTCGCGCGAGCTGTTGGGCTTCCTGATCTGGCGGGACATCAAAGTCCGCTACAAACAGACGTTCGTCGGAGTCGCCTGGGCGATCTTTCAGCCGCTGGTGGCGATGGTGATCCTGACGATCTTTTTCGGCCGTCCGGCCCAGCTGCCGTCGGAAGGCATCCCCTATCCGCTCTTCGCCTATGCCGGTCTGCTGGCGTGGACATTTTTCGCCAACGCCGTTTTCAGCAGCAGCAACAGCCTGGTCGGCAGCGGGCCATTGATCACCAAAGTCTATTTTCCGCGCTTGCTCATTCCGGTGGCGGCCGTCGGTGCACGCTTCGTCGACTTCGCCGTCGCCGCTCTGCTCCTGGCCGGACTGATGGTCCATTACGGCGTGGCCTTCACGTGGCGGCTGCTGCTCCTGGCGCCGCTCGTGGTCATGACCATGCTCCTCGCGCTCGCCTGCGGCATGCTGCTGTCGGCATTGAACGTCAAATACCGTGACGTCAACGTGGCCCTGCCACACGTGATTCAGGTGCTGATGTTCGCGACGCCGGTGTTCTATTCGACGACCATGCTGCCGCCCCGCCTGCGCTCTGTGGCGGCGCTGAATCCCCTGGCCGTCCTCATTGAAGGCTATCGGGCGGCGTTATTCGATCGCCCGTTCGCATGGCCGGCGCTGGCGTTCTTCGCCCTGCTGACGGCGCTGCTCCTCGCCGGCGCCGCGCTCTTTTTCCGAAGCATGGAAGAGCAATTCGCCGATCTGGTCTGACGCATGACACCAGCGATTCACGTCGAAGGTCTGGGCAAGCAGTACCGCATCCTGGCCACGCAGATCGGCAGGCAAAGCGTGCGCGAGGCGCTCGCCAGCGCCGCGGCCGCTCCATTGCGCCGGCTCCTCGGCAGGCGGACGTCGCGCCGCGAGACGATCTGGGCGCTGCGCGACCTGAGCTTCGACGTGCAGGGCGGCGAAGCCGTCGGCGTCATCGGCCGCAACGGGGCCGGGAAGAGCACGTTGCTCAAGATCCTGTCGCGCATTACCCGGCCGACCACCGGCCGGGCCGTGCTGCGCGGGCGCCTGACGTCGCTGCTGGAAGTCGGCACCGGCTTTCATCCCGATCTGAGCGGCCGCGAGAACATTTTCCTCAATGGCGCGGTCCTCGGCATGAGCCGCGCGCAGATCAGGAGCAAATTCGACGCCATCGTCGCCTTTGCCGAGATCGAGAAATTTCTCGACGAGCCGGTCAAGCATTATTCGAGCGGTATGTACGTGCGCCTGGCCTTTGCCGTCGCCGCGCACCTGCAACCCGATATTCTGATCCTCGACGAAGTTCTCTCCGTTGGCGACGCGGCGTTTCAGCAGAAGTGCCAGGCCCGCATGGAAGAGATTCTCCGGCAGGGCTGCACGCTGCTGCTCGTCAGTCACAATCTGCACGCCGTGGCCACGCTTTGCAGCCGGGCCCTTTATCTCGATCAGGGCGTCCTGCGCCGCGACGGCCCGCCCCAGGAGGTCATCAGCGAATATCTCTCCCAAACGACGCAGCAGCGCGACGACGCCGGAGAATGCCTCCTCGATGACGGCGACGAAAACGTCCGATTGAAGGCCGTGCGCATTTTTTCCGGCGAGCGCATGACCGGGCGCGCCGGCGCACAGTTGCCGACGCGCATCGAAGTCGAGTACGAAAACCGACGCGCGGACGCGCGCATTCACACGTTGATTCAACTCGTCGAAGAATCCGGCGTCGGCGTTTTGACGTCGGCGAGTCACGACGAGCTCCAATCACCGGGGATTTATCGCAGCAGTTGTATCGTCCCGGCGAACCTGCTCAATGCCCATCGCTATTTCGTCAGCGTGTTCATTGTGGTCAACCACGCGCACGTGGCCGTGGCGTCGCATAATGTAATCGCCTTCGAAGCATACGACAGCGAATACCGCGGCGCGGTGATGGGCGTCGTCCGTCCGAGCCTGGCCTGGCAGACTGAGCGTTTGGGATAGCACAACCCGCCGTCACTCGTGCTACTCTGCGGGTCGCCAAAATCGCATGAGATTCGACTCGATTCGAGAGCGCTTTGCACCGGTCAAGTCCTACCTGTTCGACACTGGTGAGTGCCGGATGCACGTCCACCACGACGAGCGCGAGCGGAACATCGACTACGCCATTTGTTACGAGGTGCAGTCGCTCGACTGTTACCGCGTCCACCATCTCGCCGGCGCCGGATTCGCCCCGCGGATCATCGTCGACATCGGCGCACACATCGGAAGCTTCACGGCCTTCGCGGCGAAGTACTTCCCCGCGGCGGCGATTTACAGCTTCGAGCCGCTGAGACAGCATTACCGGCTTCTCGTGCGGAACTCGCCGAAACGACGCGGCCGGCCGGAGAATCTCGCCGTGCTCGGCTTCTATGGCAGAGAAGAAGGACACGACGTTTATCCCGGCAACGAATTCGAGCGCGCGTACCGCGCCCGGCAGCTCTCGAACGCCATTTCCGTCGCCCAGCTCTTCAAGAAATTCAACCTGCCGCGCATCGATTTCTTGAAAATCGATTGCGAGCAGAGCGAAGTCAATATTTTTCGCGAGCTCGATGCCATCGGCCGCCTCAAAGACGTCGACGTCATCAGCGGCGAATGGCATTTCGACACGGCGAAAAACGAATTGCGCAGCATCGTCGGCAAGACCCACGAGGTCGATCTCGTCGACGACGGGATGTGGAACCATTTCTTTGCCAGGCGGCGGGACGCATGAATCTCTGCAAGATCTATGGACTCGCCGACGCCCGCAATGAGGACCCGTTCTGGCAGGATTTGCTCCTCCAGCTTTGTCCGGACTGGCAGGAATTGGGCGCTCTGCACCGCAAATACTGGGAATGGGGACTCGGCCTTTACGGACTGCACAAGCTCGGCTTCCTCCGTCCGGACGCCGTATGCCTCGGCGTCGGCGCCGGCGTCGAATGGCCGCTGTTCTATTTAGCCAATCGCGTGCAGCGGGTCCATGCCACCGACCTCTATAGCCTCGAGTCGCATTTCCACGGCCTCGATCCCACGGTGCCGGAAAATGCCGCGCGGCTGGCGCCGTTTCCGTATCGGCACGAATCGCTGCTCTTCCAGAAGATGGACGCGCTCGATCTTCGCTTCGACGACGACACGTTCGACTTCGTCTTTTCGTTCTCCTCGATCGAACATTTCGGCGGACACGCCGGCGCGGCGCTGTCGGCGCTGGAGATCGCCCGCGTGCTCAAGCCGGGCGGCGTCGCCGCGATTGCGACCGAGGTCATCCTGCAGGGGCCGGCGCATTCGGAATTCTTCTTTCCCGGCCAGCTCGAGCCGACCTTCGTCGGCGCGACCGGATTGGAGCTCGTCGAGCCGCTCGACCTCGGCGTCGACGACGAATTGATCTCCAATCCGGTGCGCTTCGAATATCCGCCGGGCTTTCAGGGCTTCACGGGACCGCACACGTCCGTCGCTTGCGGCAACCTGACGTTCACGTCCGTGGAGTTTTTCCTGCGCAAGCCACGCGACTGGAAGCCTCCGGCGCGCTCGACGATGATGTTCCTCAAAGCGCGGCGGCAGGCCTGGCTTCTCGAGCAGGGCGCGCGGCCGCGCGTGCCGCGCTTCATCCGCCGTGCCGTGCGAATGATGATCCCGCCATGAAAATCGCCATGTTGACGACCGTCGGCGAGCGCTGCGGCATCGCCTCGTATTCCGCGGCGCTCGTGGCCTCTCTGCGGGCTCTGCCCGAAACGGACGTCCAGGTGATCCCGATCGCCGTCGGAGAACAGGCGGCGTCGCATTACGAGGCCCAGGCCGAGCAGTTGAACGCGCCCGACGTCGACGTCGTGCACATTCAGCACGAATTCAGCTTCTGGGGCTTCCCGATGCCCGGCCGGTCGAAGTTCGCCGAATTGCGGCGCCTGATCCGGCCGCCGCTGGTCGTGACCGCGCACACGCCGCTGTCATTGAGCGCGATTTTTCCAACGGCGACGGAACGGAATCCGTGGCGCTGGCTGAAGAAAAAACGCCTCGTGACCAATCGCGCGTATCGCCAGAGCGTGGAAGTGTCGACCTTCGATGCCAGCGCCACGATCGTCCACACGGAAGCGGCGCACGCCGAATTCGTTCGACGCGGCCTGCAGTCGGAACGGCTGCACGTCGTGCCGATGGGAATCCCGGCCGCGCTGCCCGCCAAAGCCGGAGGAGCGCGTTTTCGCGACCGTCATCGCCTCAATGGCAAACGTGTGCTGACGTTGTTCGGCTATGTGACGCCGAATAAAGGCTACGCCATGGTCGCCGAGGTTTTGAATACGCTGCCGCCGGACGTCGTGTTCGTCGTTGCCGGAGGCGCGCGGCGGCCCGTGGAAGAGCAGTACGTCGATCACCTCCGGCGGCATATCCGCGAGCGCGGCGTGGAGGAGCGGGTTGTCATCACCGGCTATTTGCCGGACGAGGAGGTCGCCGAGGTGATGCATGCGACGGACATTGCTCTGGTGCCGCACACGCTGGCGACGAATTCGTATTCAGTGACGCTGCCGGTGACGTACGGCAAGCCGACGCTGGCGTCGGACCTGGCCTGCTTCCGGGAAATGGCCGCCCGGACCGATTGTCTCGAGCTGTTCCGCACCGGCAGTAAGAGCGATTTTCGCGAAAAACTGCTGGCCCTGCTCGGAAATCCTCAGCGCCGCGAGCAGTTGGCCGAAAATGCGCTGCAATACGCCGCGCGCTTCACGTGGCCGAACGTCGCCTCCGCGACCCGCGACGTCTATCGGGCGGCAATCGACGGCCATGGCGGGGCCGGCCATTAGCGCTCCGCCGCGCGCGCTGGTCGTCAGCACGATTGCCGGCGAGAACGAGACGCCTCTGCGCATGGGCTCGGCATCGTATTCGTACTATTACGTCTATCAAGCGTTCGCGCCACTGCTGCGGCGTTGGGGAACCGTCGTGGAGACCGTGCGGCCGGAAGAGCGGCTCGACGATGTGTTGCGCCAGCAGCCGTCCACCGCCATTCACCTCGGCTTTTTGCCGCTCGACTTTTTTCATCCCGCGTCGCGGGCGCCGAACGTTGCCTTCCCGTTCTGGGATTTTCCCGATCTTCCCGATTACTCGCTCGGCCGCGATCCGCACAATGACTGGGCGCGCATCGCCAACAGTCTCGATCTGATTTTGACGGCCGGCGAATTCACGCGCGATGTGTTCGTTCGCGCCGGCGTCCGAACGCCGGTTCACGTCGTGCCGGTGCCGGTGCGCCCTACCTATTTCGAAATGCCGCCGTGGACGCCGGAGCAGCGCGTCGTCATCGACTGTGCGTACCATGTGCCGCCGCCGGCAGGCTCGCGCGCTCCTGCGCCCGTTTCGACCGCCAGGCGGCTTTATCGGGAGCGCGTGCGCCCCCGTCTCCCCCAACGCTACACCGATGCCCTCGGCGGCGTCGCCCATGCCGTCGGCGCGGCCCGCCGGCAATGGCGTTCCGTGCTTGGCCCGGTCACAAGACCATTGGAGCTGTCCGGCGTCGTCTATACGAGCATTTTCAATCCGTTCGATCAGCGCAAGAACTGGCCGGATCTGCTGACCGCGTTCTTGCTGGCCCTCGGCGATTGCGACGACGCCACGTTGGTGTTGAAGCTGGCCGTACCGCGCGACCGCGCCGCCTCCGGCGTGAATGCCGTCCTCGATTTTTACCGCCGCCTCGGACTCGCCCACCGCTGCAAGGTCGTCGTCGTCAGCGAATATCTGACCGCCGCGCAGATGGCGGAGCTCGCCCGCGGCAGCACGTACTACCTCAATTCCTCGCGCGCGGAAGGGGCCTGTCTCCCGCTGCAGGATTTTCTCGCCGCCGCGCGGCCGGCCATCGCGCCGCGCCACACGGCCATTGCGGACGTTTTCGGCGAGCACGCCGGATTCGTCGCCGCGTCGCACTCGGAGCCGGCGTCGTGGCCGCAAGACGTCGAGGGACGCTGCACGACCACGTGGCATCGCCTGGTGTGGACGTCGTTGCGCGACTGCATTCGCGAGAGTTACGAGACCGCCAAGGAGCGGCCGCAGCACTACGCCCGGCTCGCAAACGGCGCCCGCGCGCACATGACCGCGCTGGCCGGCCCGGAGCCGGTGTGGGCGCGCCTGGCCGCGGCATTGGATTCGGTCGCTCCTCATGCTCTTTAATTCGTTCCAGTTCGTCGTATTTTTCCTGGTCGTCTATGCGCTCTATCTCGTTCTGGCGCATCGGTGGCAGAACCTTCTGCTGCTGGCAGCGAGCTACGTCTTTTACGGCTCGTGGGATTGGCACTTCCTCGGCCTGATGCTCTTTTCCACGACAATGGACTACAGCTTCGGCCTGGTCCTGGGCCGGCTGCAAAATCAGTCCCGCCGCAAGCTGATCCTGATCGTCAGCATCGCCGTGAATCTCGGCGTCCTGTTCGTCTTCAAATACTTCAATTTCTTCGCGGCGAGTCTCGACCGTCTGCTCGCCCTCTTCGCTCTCCAGCTCGACGTGCGCATTCTCGGCATCGTCCTGCCGCTGGGGATCTCGTTCTATACCTTCCACAACATCAGCTACATCGTCGACGTCTATCACCGACGCGTCGAGGCGGCGCGGAGCTTCGTCGATTTCGGTCTGTATGTGGCGTTCTTTCCGCAGCTCATCGCCGGACCGATCGCCCGGCCGGCGCACCTCTTGCCACAGTTCCAGCATCCCCGCCGCATCCGCTACGCGATGCTGCGCACCGGAGCGTGGCTCATCCTGCTCGGCTACTTCAAGAAGGTCGTGCTGGCCGACAACATGGCGCCGTTCACAAAGGCTCTTTTCGAGAATCCCCACGCCGCGCATGGAACCGAGGTGCTCTTCGGGCTGTATGCGTTCGCCTTTCAGATTTACGGCGACTTCTCCGGCTACTCCGACATCGCCCGCGGCCTCGCCAACCTCATGGG
>JBKOUP010000144.1:0-22744 GCA_046723495.1 Acidobacteriota bacterium | reverse complement strand
GCGTGCGCGTCCTCGACCGCCGCGACGGCGACGGCTGGGGAGCGATGCTCCGCCGCGCCGTCGGCGAGGCGAAGGAGAGCATCGTCGTCGTCATCGATCCGGAGCTGCCGTACGGCGCCGCCGCCATCGGCCACGCCCTGGCCATGATCGGCTCCGGCGCGACCGAGATCGTGTACGGCGCGTCCGGCAATGCCGGCCAGTGGCTCCTCCGGCAATTTCTCGCCGATCTCTTGCCCGATCCGCGCGTCCACCTGGCCGCCTTCTCCTGGGACGCCGCGCGCCTTCTCTTCGCCGAGTCGAAGCTCAACGGCGGCGGCTGCGCGCTGGAGATCGCCTACCTCGCCAACAAGTACGGGTTTCGCATCGAGCAGCTGCACGTCGACGCCGAGCCGTCGCCGCGCCGCGCCTACGGCGGTTTCGGCGCGCTGCGCGCCGTCGCCGCCATCCGCCTGCACGACCGCCGCAACGGCTACCGCGCCGCGCGGCGCTGCCCGATCTGTTTCTCCTCCGAGGTCTGGACGTGGGCGCAGATCCCCGGCAACCTCGTGCGCGCCTGCAGCCGCTGCAAATGCCGCTACCTGAACCAGTTCGCCGAGGAGCGGGAAGGCATCCCCGTCCGTCGGGAGATCCTGCCGAACCCGGCGCCGTCCGATCCCTTCGACGAGACCGCGCACTCGCGCACGGCCCGCGACAAGACCAACCAGCGGCGCCTGGTCTTGTTGCGCAAGCTCCTCCCGGCCCGGGCCCGGCTGCTCGAAGTCGGCGTGCGCGACGGCGGCTTCGGCGCGCTGGCGGCGCGCGAGTACGAGTACGTCGGCATCGATCGCGCCGTGGCCGCCGCGCGCGCGGCGCGCGCGCGGGGGGTCGAGGTCTACTGCTCGACCGTCACGAACTTCGTCAACACCGGGCCGGCCTTCGACGCCGTGACCCTCTACCGCGTCTTCGAGAACATGGCCGAGCCCCACGACGCCCTGGCCCACGTCAAGGAGCTGCTCAAGCCGGGCGGACTGCTTCTCCTGACTGCCTTCGATACGGAAGGGTTGCTCTACCTCCTCACCGAGCGGCGGCACATGGCCCACAACTTCCGCGCCCATTTGATCCTCTACTCGCGCTCCGCGCTCATCGAGCTGCTCGAGCACTCCGGCTTCGAGATCGTCAGCGTCGCCGCCGCGCTCGAGTACCGCGATCACAAGTTCCTCCGCCACCGCCTGTCGCGCCATCCGTTCGTCGCCGCAATCACACGTCCGCTGCTGAAGCTCTTGCCCGATCCGCTGCCGGTGCCCTCCGGGTCGATCCGCGTCGTGGCCCGCCGCCGCGGCGCCGCGCGCATCGACGTCCGGGCCATCCGCGCGGTCGAGCCGACGCATGCCCGCTGACGCGCGCTTCGTCACGCGCCCCTTCCGCGACGGCGACGAAGAATCGATCCTCGACCTCTTCGCCCGCTCCTTCCCGCACGCGCCGCGCACGCGCGCGCATTTCGACTGGAAGTTCCGCCGCGACCCCTTCGGCAACGAGCGCATCAGCCTGACGTTCGACGACGACGCCCGTCTCGTCGGCCACTACGCCGCGTACGTCGTGCCGTTCCGCGACGGCAACCGCGATCTTCTCGCCAACCACATCGGCGACACGATGACCGACCCCGCCGTCCGCCACGTCGGCCGCGGCCCGACGTCGATCCTCGGCCGCACGGCGCTGCATTTCTACGAGACCTTCTGCGAAGGAAAAGTGGCCTTCAACTACGGCTTCAACGTCGCCAACATCCAGCGCTTCTCGACGAGGTTCCTGCGCGCCGACGTCGTCGAGCCGCTGACGTACCGCGTGCGCGCGCCGCTGCCGCCGATCTCGCGCTTCGCCCGCTGGCCGCGCGGCTACCAACTCGAGCAGGTGACGAGCGCCGGCGCGGAGCTCGACGACTTCTTCGCCCGCGTCGCGCCGGCGTACGGATTCCTCGTCCGCCGCGACGCCGCCTGGCTCCGCTGGCGCTACCTCGAGCACCCCGACGTCCGCTACGTCGTCATCGCCATCCGCAAGTGGCGCCGGCTCGCCGGATGGATCGTCTTCCGCCTCCGCGACGGCCGCTTCTCCTGGGGCGACGCGCTCTTCGATCGCCGCCATCCCGATGCCGTCGAGGTCATGCTCCGCCACGTCGTGCCGTCGTATCCGGTCACCGAGATCGAGGCCTGGTTTCCGCCGCGCCCCGCGTGGTTCGACAAGATCCTCACCCGCCTCGGCTTCGAGACCCGGCCCGAGCCGCAGAACCTCTCGCTCATGTGCGTCCCCTGGACCATGCCCGAGGCCACGGCGGCCATGCGCGAGCGGCTCTACTACACGATGGGCGACTCCGACCTGTTCTGAGCACGCGTTCTGCATGAAAATGGCCATTCGCGATGAGTGAGCTCCTGCCGCAGCGCAGCAGTCCGTCCAGGCGGATCGCCGAGGTCGAGAAGAAGCGTGTCCTCGTCATCGACGACGATCTGCCGCTGCGGGGCATGCTCGCCGCGGCGCTGCGCCGGCACGGCTACCAGGTCTTCCTGGCCGGCGACGGCGGCGAGGGCCACCGGGCCTTGCTGCTGCACAACCCCGACGTGGTGCTGCTCGACCTGGCCATGCCCGAGGTCAACGGCTGGGACTTTCTGCAGCGCGTGCAGGAGAGCGGGCGGCGCGGGACGGTGCCGATCATCGTCGTCTCCGCGCACCTGCGCATCGAGCCCCAGGCCGTGCTGCAGATGGGCGTCAACGCCATCGTGCCGAAGCCGTTCAACCTTCCCGACCTCATCGCCCTGATCGAGCATCTCTCGCCGTGAGCGCGGCGCAGTATCCGACGCGCTTCCTACGCGCGTACGTGCGCTCGAAGCTGGCCGGCGATCCGGTGTACGAGGCCGTGCTCGAGCACGTGCGCGATCGCGCCGAGCCGTTGCTCGACGTCGGCTGCGGCGTCGGCGTGCTGGAGACGTTTCTGCGCGACCGCGGCGTGAGCGTGCCGATGACCGGCATCGATTCCGATCCGAAGAAGATCGCCGTGGCGCGCGGCCTCGACTGCGCGCAATTCGACGTCGGCAGCGCGCTGGCCATGCCGCCCTTTCGCGGCACGATTCTGATGATCGATGTGCTTCACTACCTGACCGCGGACGAGCGCCGGCGCGTGCTCGATCAGGCCATCGAGCGCACGAGCGGCCTGGTCATCATCCGCGACGCCGTGCGCGACCGCTCGATGCGCTACCGCATCACCGTGGCCGAGGAGACGTTCGCGCGCGCGGTTCGGTGGCTGCGCGTGCCCCGTCTCGACTTTCCCTCCGTCGAAGAGATCGTCGCGCCGTTTCACGCGCAAGGCTTCGAGGTCTCCGTCGCTCCGATGTGGGGGAAGATGCCGCTGAACAACTACCTCTTCGTCTTCAACCGCGCGTCGTCGGGGATGACGAGCGCGTAGCCGGCGCCCTGCAGCGCTTCGACGACGCGCTCGATCGTCTGCGACGAATGCGGCCGCCCCTGGTGCAGGACGATGATCGCGCCCGGCCGGACGCGGCGCATGACCCGGGCCACGGCGTCGGCGCCGATGGTGTCGAGGCCGCGCACGCTCCAGCCGATGAGGCGCATGCCGCGCTTGGCCAGGATCGGGTGGACGAACGGATTCTTCATCCCCACCGGCGCGCGGAACCAGCGCTCGTTGCCGATCTCCGCGGCCAGGCGCCGCGGGCCGAGGCACCACCACGTTGCCGAGGGATGCGTCATCGAGTGGTTCTTGCCGAGCTCGAAGAACGTTGCCTGGGCATTGTGCCGTTCGAGCATGGCCTTGATCTCGTCGGTGTCCGCGGCCGGACCGTCGTCGATCGTCAGCCAGACTTCGTTCCTCTCCGTTTCGAAGCAGGTGATCACGGGCCCGAGCCACTGGCAGTTCGGTGTGAGCGTCGCGTAGACGATGAGGAGATGCGACAGCACGACCACGGCGAGGCCCGCCGGCCAGTACGCAATGGCGACGAGCGGCGCGATCGCGGCGAAGCCGAGGAGAAAGCGGCGCATCGTCAGCGCCGCGATCGCGTTCAGGGCCACGAGGCCGAGGAAGCCGTACGCCGGCCACGTCCGCAGCCAGAGGCAGGCCGCGATCATCAGCGCCATCAGCACGCGCGAGTTCACCGTGAGGTTGTTGCGCCACCGCGGCATCACGAAGAGACCCATGACGTACATCGGGAGCTGCACGGCGATCGGGGCGAGGAGGATGGCCGCCCACCACGGCACGGCGCGCGCGAGCACGCAGGCGGTGAGGACGACGTAGACGATCGAGAGGCTGGTGGCCTCGACGCCGTACGACAGGCGCAGCGTCCGCGTCAGCGCGAACATCGCTGAATCCCCTCGAAGGCGAACCACTGCTGCCAGTCGTCACGAATCACTTGCTCGAGCGTGGCGGCCCAGCGCGCCGCGGCGGCGGCGAAGTCGGCGTCGCGGTCGCGCGAGCGCACGACCTCGAACGGCGGCTCGGCGCGCAGGCAGTAGCGCCACCGCCCGCGACGGATGACGAACATCGGATAGATCGGCACGCGCGCCGCCATGGCCAGCGCGAACGGTCCGGCCGGCACGTCGACGGGGACCCCGAAGAGCGTGGCCGGCACGCCGGCGATCTGGCCGGCCATGCGGTCGCCCTGGATGGCCACGATCGCGCCGTCGCGCACGGCGTGGAGGAGGTCGATCGCCAGCGCGCTGCCGTCGACGTTGAACTGCGTCTCCACGGCCTCCGGCAGCCGCCCCTCCTCGAACTCCCGCGTCTGCGGATCGACCTCGGGCGCGCGCACCATGACGATGCGCCGCCCCGAGACCTGGGCGAAGAGATGCGCGCCGAGGTCGTACGAGCCCATGTGCGCGGTGAGGAGAATCGCCCCGCCGCCGGCGCCGAGCGCGTCGAGGTGCTCGCGGCCGGAGAACTCCCACTCCGGCATGAGCAGCCGCTCGCGGAAGCGCGTCGTGTCGTCGATGCTGCAGGCGAAGTTCCAGAAGACGCGGTAGCAGCGAAAGAAATTGGCGAGGGTGGCGGAGCGGGGAAGGATGAGCGCGAGGTTGTGCATCACGCCGCGCCGGCCCGCCTCCCACAGCAGGAAGAGGGCCGACCAGAACGCGAGGATGGCCGGCTCGATCCACGGCGGCACGTTGAGCACGGCCCAGCGGAGGAACTGCCGCCAGAACACGCCGCGAACGGAGGGAAACGTCATGGAAAACCCTTCTCCCCGCGCGCGGGGCGAAGGTGCCGCGAAGCGGCGGATGAGGGGCGCCACTCGGGGAAGCATGCGCCCCTCACCCGGCGCTGCGCGCCACCCTCTCCCCGCGTGGCGGGGCGAGGGATTTTCATGGCCGCATGATCTCCGCCAACGTCTTCTCCACCGTCCCCTCCGGCAGCAGCTCCCGGAAGAGCGCCGACGCCATCAGCACTTCGTCCCACGGATACGTCGGCACGACGTGGAGGGGGAAGCGCGCGAAGATCTCGGCGTCGGGCCGTTTGCGCGCGCGCTGCACGGCGGCGCGCTTCGCGGCGACGCGCGCTTCGTTCGCGAAGATCCACTCCAGGGCGCGGAACTGCGTCGTCGTCAGCGGATCGTCGATCGTGGCCGGCTTGTGCTTGCCGGTCATCGGCGGGCGCGTCAGCTCGTGGGCCTTCCGGTTGCGATGGGCGATGTAGTTGCGCAGGCGATAAAGAAACGCGAACAACGCCGCGCCGCCGAGCTCGCGCAGATTCTCGGCGTTCTTCAGCACCGTCTGCAGGGCGTTGCGCTCGAAGAGGACGCCCCGCTCGAAGTCGCCGAGGCGGTTCGACGTCGCGCTCGACTTGTGGCGGACCACCGCGCGCGGCTCGTACGTGGCGCGCTTGCCGCCGATCCACGTGCGCCAGCCGAAGTCGACGTCCTCGAGGTAGGCGAAGTAGTCGTCGTCGAAGCCGCCGAGGTCGCGGAGCGCGTCGCGGCGGGAGATCATGTTCCCGCCGCAGGCGAAGAGCAGCTCGGCGCCCGCGCTCGGCTCTTCGGCCGACGACAGCGGATAGCGGAAGAACTTCTGGAAGGCGTGGCCGTCGAAGGTCATCACGCCGCCGATGAAGTCGGCCAGCTTGCCGGTCGGATCGACGATCTTGCCGCCGACCGAGACGACGTCGTCATCCGCGCTCTCGATCGCGTCGACGAGCGTCTGCAGCCAGCCATCCTCGGGGATGGCGTCGTTGTTGAGAAAAATCACGTTGCGTCCCGGCGAGCGCTTCAGCGCCGCGGCCAGGCCGCCGGTGAAGCCGAAGTTCTTGCCGAGCGGCAGGAGGCGCGCCTCCGGGAACTGCCGCTTCACCGCGCCGATCGAGCCGTCCGTCGAGCCGTTGTCGACGACCGTGATCGTCGCCTCGAGCGCGCGCGCCTGCGCGCTCACGACGGCCAGGCAGGCCAGCGTGTCGTCGCGGCTGTTCCAGTTCACGACGATGACGTCGACGACGCTCAGGCCCGGCCTCCGATGCGGCGCTTGATGCGGTCGAGGAAGGAGGGCTGCGGCATCTCCTTCTGCGCGATGCGCGGCGCGCGGACGAAGTCGACGAGCGGCTGCAGCGTGCGCGGCCACTGATGGTCGTCGACGAAACGGCGCGCGCCGTCGCGCAGGCGATCGGCATCGCCGATTGCGTCGAGCAGCGCATCGGCGAACGCGCGCGGCGTCGCGGAGTAGACCACCGTGCCGGCAATGTAGCGCGTCAGGATCTCGTCCGTTCCGGGCGCGGAGCTCGTCACGATCGGCAGCCCGCCCCAGAGGTAATCGTAGACGCGCGTGCGCATCGAGAGATCGGTCTCGATTGACTGCGGGAACGTCAGCAGGGCCACGGCGAAGCGGTCGTAGAACGCGCCGCGCTCCTCGTAGGCGGCCCACGGCTCGAAGCGGACGAAGTCGAGCGTCTTCGCGACCTTCATCGCCTCCGCCGTTTTCCCCTGCGGGGTGAGCTCGGGGTTCGGATGCGTCGTGAACGTCAGCGTCATCGACGGCATCCGCTCGCGCGCGAGCTTCACAGCCTCGATGGCCAGGATCGGATCGTACCAGTCGTAGATCCCGCCGAAGAGGACGTTCGCGTCATCCTGAGTCGGCGAAGCACGACGAAGGATCTCAGAATGCGACGGTCGTGCATTTTGAGATCCTTCGCCGTCGATGCGGCTCAGGATGACGTCGTTGCGCGGCGGCGGCACCCCGAACGGCGCGATGGCGATCAGCGACTGCAGCGTCGGATCGGTCAGGAATGCGAGCGGGTTCACGCGTCCGGCCACGATGAGCATGCCGAGGTAGAAGTGGCGCTGGGCTTCGGAGGCGCAGAGGAAAAAGTCGCCGCGCTCCAGCGAAGTCATCAGCGTGGCGTGATCGTGCGCGAACACCTCGCCGCCGCGCTCCGCGAAGTAGTGCAGGTTCTCGATGATGAAGGGATCGTAGAGATCGATCACCGTCGGGATCGGCCGGGCGTGGGCGAAGAAGTCGTTGGCCACGTGCCCCTGCACGACGGCCACGTTGCTCGCGCCGCTCACGCGCAGCAGCGTCTCCGGCACGAAGGCGCCGCTGTCGCGCGAGAGCAGCGTCACCTCGTGCCCCTCGGCGCGCAGCACGCGCTCCATCTCCAGGAAGCGGATGCCGATGCCGGCCGGCTGGCGATGCCCGAGCGGCTCGGGGCAGACCAGCATCACCCGCATCAGCCGCGCCCCTTCATCTTCTCGACCATTGAGTGCAGCTTCCACGTGCGCGACTGGAAGATGGAGTCGAGCGTTCCCTGAAGACGGGCGATCTCGGCGTAGAGCGCGCTGATCGTCCGCTGCGCTTCCTCGAAGCCGGCGCGGGCGTCGCCGAGCTCGCCGACGCGGATCAGCAGCTCGTTACGCTCCTTCTGCGCGAGGCCGAGCGCGTTGCGCAGTTCCTCGACCGTTCCTTCGAGATTGCCGATGCGCACGGCCGCTTCGTTTAGCCGCTCGGCCTGCTGCTGGATCTCCGCGATCAGCGACGCCTTGTCGCGCTCGATCCGCGCGATGTTCTGCTCGAAGTGCCCGCGCAATCCTCTGGCCTCGGCCAGCTCGCTCTCGATCGCCAGCGTGCGCTGCTTCTCGCGCTCGAACGCGTTCGCGATCGCGTCGTGGTCGAGCAGCGCCGCGTGCTTGCGCCACACTTGCAGCTTCGCGTCGCGAAAGCGCTGCGAGCCGGCCGGCGTGCTCATCGTGATCGAGCCCGCGCCTTCGATGTGGCGGATCTCGCAGGTGATTTTCGGGATGTGCGTGAAGCGGGTGCGCTGGGCGAGGCGGATCAGGAAGTCCCAGTCCTCGAAGAGGTCGAAGGCGGGATCGAAGCCGCCGAGGTCGAGGAAATCGGCACGGCGGAGGAGAACCGTCGGCAGCGGGATGTAGTTGTCGAGCAGGAGCAGATCGCGGTCGAAGTCGCGGCTGTAGATGCGCATGCGCGCGTGGGCGAAGGAGGAGACGGCGTCGCTGTAGCACGGCGAGGTCGCGGCGGCGAGCGTCGACAGATGCTCCGGATACATCAGATCGTCGTCGTCGAGAAAGACGATGAAGTCCGACGACGCCGCGCGCACGCCGGCGTTCGCGGCCTCGGAGCGCCCGCGCGAGGTCTCGTGCTCGACGAGCTTCGCGCCCTCGGCGTCGACGCGCGCGCCGCCGTCGTTGACGACGACGATCTCCGCCGGGTAGCCGGTGGCGCGCACGGAGTCGATGGCCTCGCGCAGCAGCGCCGGACGGTCTTTCGTCCGAATCACGACGCTGATGGCCTTCGCCTCGGCCACGACGTCGAGCGGCGGCGGCGCGCCCATGGCGTTGCGCAGCGCGCTGAACGGCGTCGTCCGCAGCGACGGCAGCGACGTCACCCAATACGCCTCGGCGAAGCGCACCTCCGGCGCGAGCGTCATGGCCCGGTAGGCGTTGAGGCCGCGGGCGAAGGAGACGTAGTCGCGGATCTCCGTCTGCGACGAGTGCGCGGCGATGGCGTCGTACTTCGCCGCGGCGACGTCGGTGATGTCGACGAGGACGTTCGGCCGCAGCGGCTGGCTGACTTCGTAGAAGGCCACGCGGGCGACGGCGAGGTCGGCGAAGAGCGACGGGTCGCGCTGGATCAGCTCGCAGAAACAGCGCGAGAGGGCGAGGTGGTCGGGATGGATCTCGATCGCGCTCGGGGCGAGGATGAGGTCGGGGCGATAGGTGTCGAGGACGTCGCGCAGGCGCGCGGCGAGGTCGTCGCGGTGTTCGTCGAGGGAGCGGTCGGGAAAGCGGAAGAAGTCGAACGCCGCGGCGAGCGCGCGCCGCGACTCCTCTTCGCGTTTGATGCGATAGCCGTTGCGGTCGTCGGAGGGCGCGGCCTCGACGCCGTCGGTGGCCACGGCGACGCGCACTTGCCGCTCGTCGCGGAGGTGCTGAAAGACGACGCCGCCGCAGCCGATGACCTCGTCATCCGGATGGGGAGCGAGGACGAGCAGGCGCTCGCCGCGTAAGTTCAGCGCCTGGTATGGAATGGCTTCGGACTCAGGGACGGCCACGGTCGTATGATAATTGAGACCACTCGTGAAGAGAGACGAGCTTCAGCCGATCGGCGGCGTCCTTTCGCTGATCCGCGACCTGGCCGGGGAGCCGATGCGGGCGACGACGATGCCGGAGTTGTTCCGGACGTCGTTTGCGGCGCTCTGCGAATGCCTTCCCTTCGGCGTGGCCGCCGCGGTGATGATCGAGCAGAACCTCGACTTGCACGCCGTCACGCGCGGCGGCGCGAAGATGAGCGAGGCGGTGATCGACCGCATCCGCACCCGGCTGCAAGCCATGATCCCGATCTCCGCCGACATCATCGTGGCCTCGGAATCGAATGTGGAGTGCAGCGGCCAGCCCGCCGCTCTCGACTACGACGTGGCCACGCTTCTGCAAATCGAAAACCGCACCGCCGGCCTCCTCCTGCTGCTGCGCGACACGCCCTTCGACGAGACCGACGCGAATCTCCTGGAGATCTTCGCCGCGCAGGTGGCCATGCTCCTCGGCCACCTCAGCGCGCGCGAGCAGATCCAGAACCTGGCCGACACCGACGACCTCACCGGCATCTGGAACAAGCGCTACTTCCGCCGCCAGCTGCCGCAGGAGATCGAGCGCGCCCGCGTCTACTCGCTGCCGCTGTCGCTGCTGATGTTCGACGTCGACGACTTCAAGGAGATCAACGACGCCCTCGGCCACACGATCGGCGACGTCGTCCTCTCCGAGCTCTGCGGCGCCGTGCGCGAGACCCTCCGCCCGCCCGATCTCTTCGCCCGCTTCGGCGGCGACGAGTTCGCCGTCATCCTCCCGCACACGGACCTCGGCGGCGCCCGCGCCGTGGCCGAGCGCATCCTCGCTCATGTCCGCGAGCTGACGATCCCCACCGACGAGGAGGGCTCGGTGCAATGCTCGATCTCCCTCGGCGTGGCCGACTACGAGACGGGCGACAACGCCACCGACCTGATTCGCCGCGCCGACGAGCGCCTCTACGAGTCGAAACGGAACGGCAAGAATCGATACACTGGCTGATGCCATGCCGAACCGCTACGCCGTCGCCAACTGGAAGATGAATCTGCCGCCCGAGGGGGTCGAGAAATACCTCGGCGCGCTGGGGGAAGCGAAGGGCAGCGGCGCGGTCGTCGTCGCGCCGCCGTATCCGTTCCTCAAGGACGTCTACATGCAGGCGCCGAAGAACGTCGGCCTCGCGGCGCAGAACTGCGCGGACCGGCAGTCGGGCGCGTTCACCGGCGAGGTCTCGCCGTCGATGCTGCGCTACTGCGGCGCGCGCTACGTGATCATCGGCCACTCCGAGCGGCGCAATCTCTTCGGCGAGAACGACGCCCTCATCGGACGGAAGCTGGCCCTGGCCATCGAGACCGGACTCACGCCGATCTTCTGCATCGGCGAGGACCAGAGCGCGCGCGACCGCGGGCGCCAGTCGATCGTCGTCTCCGACCAGATCAAGGTCGTGGAGGCGGCGGTCCCGGCGACGGCGGGCGAGGTCATCGTCGCCTACGAGCCGGTGTGGGCGATCGGCACGGGGCGCAACGCGACGGGGACGATGGTCGCGGAGATGGTCGCGGAGATCCGCACCGCGCTCGGGCGCTTCTGGCCCCCGCAGTTTGCGCAGCAGGCCCCGGTGCTGTACGGCGGCAGCGTGACGCCGGAGAACATCGACGACCTGATCGGCAGCGGGAACGTCGACGGGTTCCTCGTCGGCGGGGCGAGCCTCGACTCTCGGAAATTCCTGGCGATCAGCGCGGTGCTGTGAGCTCTTCCCACTTGCGGAGGTCGACACCCTTCGCCAGGAGCCACGCGGCCAGCGCGACGACTGCGAGAAACGCCGGCAGGAGGAGCACGTCGGACGCGTACGCCGGCGCCAGCACGAGCAAGAAATTTTTCGCGATGAAGCAGACTCCGGCCAGCGCGAGAAGCACGCCGAGGAACTTCGGCAGGTAGCCGGATCGGAAGATCAGGATTCCGCGCAGCAGCGAGGCGACGCCGTAGAAGGCCATGAAGATGCCGGCGCCGAGGCCGTAAATCCTGAGGAAGAGCATCGCCAGCGCGGCGTCGTTCGTGACGAGTGACGACGAGAAGTAGAACAGCTCCGCAAAGCCGAAGAGCGCGGTGGAGACGAGGCCGAAGAACGCCGCGAGAAGGGCCACGTCCTTCTGGACGGGCCGGAGCAGGACGTAGAAGATCCAGGCGAGGGCGACGTCGCAGAGCGCTTCGACGAGGTACGCCGCGAAGCCGACGCGGAAGAGGGTGCCGAAGTGGCGCAGGTTGTCCGCCGTCGCGGCGGCGTTGCCGGAGACGACGAGCTTCGCCGGGACCCAGGCCTCGCCGATGCCGCCGCCGATGATGGAGAGCAGGAAGAGGAGGCCCGCAATCCTCGCGTAGGTTTGGACGGTCATGGTCTGCTCTGTACGGTTGGCCTGCCCCCAAGTTGCTTGACCGGAGCCGGGAATCAGGGAAGAATTCGCCCTCCGCAGCCGTTCAGGGCGGTGCTTCGGAGACTTTTTTCATGATCGTTTTCTTGGTGGTTCTGCACGTCCTCATCAGCATCTTCCTGATCCTCGTCGTCCTCGTACAGCAGGGGAAAGGCGCGGACCTGGCCGGTGCCTTCGGCGGGGGCGGATCGCAGACGGCGTTCGGCGCGCGCGGCGCGACGACGCTGCTGCACAAGCTGACGACCGGCTTCTTCGTGGCCTTCGTGGTCACGTCGATGACCCTGGCGGTGCTCCAGGCCCGGCCGCGCGGCTCGGTCATGAGCGGAACCGCGGCACCGGCCGCGCCCGCGAAAAAGTAGCTCTTTGCCCAAGTGGCGGAATTGGTAGACGCGCACGTTTGAGGGGCGTGTGGAGAAATCCGTGCCGGTTCGAGTCCGGCCTTGGGCACCAAAGCGATATCCAGCCAGAGCCGGGGGCCTGAAGGTTTCCGGCTTTTTGTTTGTCCACCGCCGGTGGAACGTGCGCGCCCGGATGGCCGGCGGGAGATGATGGTCGCGGCCATGCCTGACGACGTCGTATCCGCAAAGCAGACCCGCCGGCGCGCCATCGAGCTGGCCGCGGTGATCGTGTTCGCCGTCGCGCTGATGGCGCTCGATCCGCTGCACGACGCCGTCGCACAAATTCTCGATCGCGCCACCGCGCTGATCGCCGTCCATCCGCTGGTCGGCAAGCTCATTTTCGTCGTCGCCTCGGCCTTGTCGGCGATCCTCGCCTTCTTCTCCAGCGCCATCGTCGTTCCGGCGGCGGTGCTGGCGTGGGGGCCGCGCACGACGCTGCTGCTGCTCTGGGTCTCGTGGCTCGCCGGTGGTTGCTGCACGTACGCGATCGGGCGGACGCTCGGCGGCCGCATCGCGGCGTGGCTCGTCTCTCCCGACCGCCTTGCCTACTACGCCAACCGCGTCTCGCGCACGGCGAGCCTCGGCACGGTCATCCTCTTCCAGATCGCGCTGCCGTCGGAGATTCCCGGCTACGCGCTCGGCACAGTCAAATATTCGTTCCCTCGTTACCTCGCGGCGCTGGCGATCGCCGAGCTGCCGTACGCGGTTGGCGCCGTCTACCTCGGCGACAGCTTCGTGCACCGCAACTACGCGTTGCTGCTGGCGATCGGCGTCGCCGGCATCGCCGCCAGCGTGGCCACGCTACGCGCGCTGCACCGGCGCGTCATCGTATGAATGCCGAGACCCATGCAGCCGATGCGACCGACGTCGCCGCCGCCCTCGGCGTCGATCCGCGCCGCGGCCTGAGCGCCGAGGAGGTGCTCCGCCGCCGCGCCCAATACGGCGCGAACGTCGTGCTGCGCGACGCCGGCCGCTCGCCGTGGATTCTCTTCGCGCGGCAGTTCCGGAGCATCGTCGTGGCGCTGCTCGCCGCCGCGGCGGCGCTGGCGTTCTTCATGCGCGATCCGGCCGAGGGGACGGCGATCTTCGTCGTCCTGCTGATCAACGCCGTCGTCGGATTCCTGACCGAGTGGCAGTCGGAGCGCGCGCTGCGCCGGCTGCGCTTGCAGGTGCAGGCCAGCGCGCGGGTGCTGCGCGACGGTGAGCAGGACATCGTCGACGCGGCGGAGCTCGTGCCGGGCGACATCGTCATCATCGAGCCCGGCGCGCACGTCGCCGCGGACGCGCGCGTCGTCGCCGCCACGTCGCTCACCGTCGACGAAGCGCCGCTGACCGGCGAGAGCGTGCCGGTGGAAAAGTCCGCCGGCGCGGCCGCCGCCGACGCGCCGCTCGCGGAGCACCGCTCGATGCTCTACCTCGGCACGCACGTCGTCTCGGGGAGCGGCACGGCCATCGTGACCGCCACCGCCGAGGCGACGGAGCTCGGCAAGATCGGGCGGCTGCTGCGCGCCGTCGAGGCCGAGCCGACGCCACTGGAGCGGAAGCTGGCCCGCCTCGGGCAGCAGCTCGTCACCATCGTCCTCGGCATCGGCGCGGTCGTCGTCGCCGCCGGCTGGCTGCGCGGGCTGCCGCTGTGGGAAATGATCGAGGTCGGGATCAGCCTCGCCGTCGCCGCGGTGCCCGAGGGGTTGCCGGCGGTGACCACGTTGATCCTCGCCCTCGGCGTGCTGCGCATGGCCCGCCGCCACGCCGTCGTGCGGAAGCTCCCCGCCGTCGAGACCCTCGGCTCCACGACCGTCATCTGCACCGACAAGACCGGCACGCTGACGATGAATCGCCTCAGCGTGCGCGCGATCGAAGGCAACCGCGAGGCCGTGCTGCGCATCGGCGTCCTTTGCAGCGACGCCGACGTCGACGGCGCGCGCGCGGTCGGCGACCCGACGGAAGTCGCGCTCGTCGCCGCGGCGCGCGACGCCGGGATCGACGCCGCGGCATTGCGGCGGGCCATGCCGAAGGTCGCGGAAGCGCCGTTCGATGCGGCGACGCGGAAGATGATCACCGTCCATCCCGGCTACGCCGCGCTGAAAGGAGCGCCGTCGACGGTGCTCGACGCCTGCACGCTCGCGCCGGGCGAGCGGGAGCGGCTCCTGGCGCGCAACGAGGCGCTGGCGGGCGAGGGGCTGCGGATCTTGGCGTTTGCGGAGAAGTCCGATGACGTCCGCGATCTCGAGCACGGCTTCACCTTCGCCGGCTTCGCCGCGCTGGCCGATCCGCCGCGCGCCGGCGCGGCCGAGGCGATCGCGCAGGCGCGGGCGGCGGGCGTGCGCGTGGTCATGCTCACCGGCGATCAGGTGGCGACGGCGCGCGCCATCGCGCGGGAGCTGCGCATCAGCGGCGAGCGCGAGCCGGAGGTCGTCCACGCCAGCGCGCTGCACGACGCGGACGCCGCGCATCTGCGGAGCCTCGTCGACAGCGCCGACGCCTTCGCCCGCGTCACGCCGGAGGAGAAGCTGCGCATCGTGGCCGCGCTGCGCGACGCCGGCGAGGTCGTGGCCGTGACCGGCGACGGCGTGAACGACGCGCCGGCGCTGCGCCGCGCCGACATCGGCGTGGCCATGGGCGGGATCGGCACCGACGTGGCCCGCGACACCGCCGACCTCGTCCTCACCGACGACAACCTCGGCACGATCGTCGCCGCCATCGAGGAGGGACGGACGATCTTCGCCAACATCGGCAAGTTCGTTCACCTGATGTTCTCGCACAACCTCGCCGAGGTCATCACCGTCTTCGTGGCGGTCTTCGGCGGCATGCCGTTGCCGCTGCTGCCGCTGCAAATCCTCTGGATGAACGTCGTCACCGACACGTTTCCCGCGTTCGCCGTCGCGCTCGAGCCGCCGTCGCAGCGGCGCATGCAGGAGCGGCCGGTCGGCGCACGGTCGCTCCTGACGCGCCCATTCCTCACGCTCATCGCCTGGCAGGGAGCGATGCTCGCCGCGATCGCGCTCGCGGCGTTCGCGTGGGCGCTGCAGCGCTACGGCGGCGACGCACACGCGCGGACGATCGCCCTGAGCGCGCTCGTGGCGGTGCAGTTGGGGCACACGTTCAACTGCCGCTCGCGCACGGCGTCGGCGTTCGAGGGGATCACGCGCAACCCGCACTTATGGGGCGCGGTCGCGGCGGTCATCGCGCTGCAGAGCGCGGCGTTGACGTTCCCGCCGCTGAAGCGGATCCTCGACACGACCGGCATCGGGCGCGCCGACGCCGCCGTGCTCGTGGCCTGCGGCGTGCTGCCGATCGTCATCGTCGAAATTCAAAAATGGATCGCCCGGAGGTAGGCATGCGCATCGAACGGATCCTCGTCCCCATCGACTTCTCCGCCGAGTCGCTGCAGGCCGTCGACGTGGCGCGCGGACTGGCCGCGCAGACCGGCGCGAGCATCCGCTTCGTGACCGTGCTCGAGGTCGGCGACCTTCGCGCCGCGCTGGCCGCGCACCTCTCCGGCTTCCACACCGACGACGAAGTGCATGCCGCGCTGGAGAGGTGGATCGACGAGAACTACGCGCGCATCGGCGTGAGCAACGAGGAGCGCCGCGTCCGCCGCGGCATCGCCGAGCGGGAGATCCTCGCGGAGATCGCCGACTACGAGCCGCAGATCGTGGCCATCGGCTCGGCCGGCCTGGCGCGTGCGCTGCCGATCGGCAGTACGACCGACTACGTGCTGCGGCACTCGGCCGTGCCGGTGCTGGTGGTGATGCGCGGCCAATGAGCGCCCGCGCTCGAGTCCGCGTGCGGCCGCGCACAACGCGCCAGTGACCGCAGGCCTTGCGCGTGTTCCCTCCACGCCCGAAGCTCGGCAGCGAAAGAAGGCTGCCATGAAACCGATTTCGATCGAAGGACACGTCAGCGCCGGATTCGAACCCGTGCGCGACGCGTTCGTGGAAAACTTCGCTCGCCGGCACGAGCTCGGCGGCGCATGCTGTGTCTACGTTGGCGGCGAGAACGTCGTCGATCTCTGGGGCGGCGTTCGGAACAAAGCCACCGGCGAGCCGTGGAACGAAGACACGATGGTCGTGATCTGGTCGGCGACGAAAGGGCTCGCGGCGATGACCCTCGCCCTCGCGCACTCGCGCGGGTGGCTCGACTACGACGAGCGCGCCTGCGCGTATTGGCCGGAGTTCGCGCAGAACGGCAAAGAGACCATTACCGTGCGGCAGCTCCTCGCACATCAGGCGGGGTTGTTCGCCTTCGACGAGCCAGTGGACGGGAGCGTGGTCGCAGACCTCGATCGTCTCGCGGTCGTCCTGGCGCGGCAGAAGCCGGCGTGGGAACCGGGGACGCGGCAGGCGTACCACGCGCTGACGCTCGGCTTCTACGAAGGGGAGCTGCTGCGGCGCATCGATCCGCTCCATCGCAGCCTGGGCCGGTTTTTTCAGGATGAGATCGCCACGCCGCTCGGCCTCGACTTGTACATCCGCCTGCCGGCGTCGATCCCGAACGAACGGTTGGCGACGCTGGCCAGTCCGGGCCGGCTCGCGCTGCTCTTCGGCTTTCCGTTCCGGCTGACACTCGACGCGTTCAACCGCCGCTCGAACATTTATCGCGCCCTCATCGCCAATCCCGGCACGAGCATCTGCCTCGACGCGGAGCGCATCTATGCGCGCGAGTTTGAAGTGCCGTCCGGCGGCGCCGTCGGCACGGCCCGCGGCATCGCCCGCGCGTACAGCATGTTCGCGGCGCCCGGCGGGGAGCTGCAGTTGCGGCCCGAGACGGTTGCGGCGCTGGCCGCGCCGGCCATCCCGCCGGAGCACGGCTTCTTCGACGAGTGCCTGAAGGGCGAGGTGCGCTTCTCGCTCGGGTTCATGAAGCCGAGCCCTGTCATCCCATTCGGCCACGCCGGCGCGTTCGGCTCGCCCGGCGCGGGAGGCGCGATGGGCTTCGCCGATCCGGCGACCGGCGTCGGCTACGGCTACGTCACGAGCCGGATGGGAACGAGCCTGAGCGGCGATCCGCGCGACGTCGCCCTGCGCGACGCGCTCGACTCCGTCATTTCGCCGGCGGCCCGGGCGGCGGCGTAGCGCTCCGTCGTGATCATCGCTTTGTTTGTCCACTGCCGGTGGAACCGACTGACGTTGGCGGCGTACCGCTCCGAGGGAACGCGTTCGCGGCGCCTGCACAGTTGGTAGAAGATGCCTCGACCGTTGCCGTCCGGCGAGATCCTTACGCGGCGGAGGATGCAACCATGAACCACGTGCGATTCGAGACGGAGGTTTTGCGCTCCGACGGCGCGGTGCCGCAGGACGTCGTGCGCGAGCGGGTCTATGGGCGGGTGCGGGTGGTGGCGGAGTGGCCGGACGATCTGGCCATGCCGGAGCTTCCGGTGGGGGTGGAGGTCAGCGGCGACGTCGACCTGCGCGATGCGCCGGCGTATGTCGAGCTGTTCTTCCACGACGTCTTCCTGATCCTGAACCTCTCGGCGCCGGGCTCGTTCGGCGGAATCATCTCGATGTCGGGGGGCGATTATCGCGTCCGCGACGTCACCTTCAGCGCGCGCGTGTTTCAGTATGCGTCGGGGCTTGAGCGGGTGCCGGTCGAGCGCGTCGTGCGCTGGTATGACGGAGTGGGAATCGGGACGCGGCAGATCGCCGAGGATGGGGTAGTGGTGGCGCTCTTCCAGCTGCTGCATCTCGCCAGAGGAGAAGAGAACGACGAGGAGTCGATCATCCGCCTGGCCGGAGCGGCGGAGGCGTTGCAGAAGCGCGACGACAAGAGGCTCTTCGAGCTCCGCGAGGACATTGCGCGCGGGCGCACGCCGGTGATCCATCCGATGCACGACGACGGGCTCGATCCCCGCGTCGAAGATGCGACGGCGGAATGGATCGCAGTCGTCGATCACGCCGCGAGCGTGGTCATCGGAACGCTGCAGCGCCTCGTCTGACTACTGGATGGCCCGCACGAACGGCACGTCCGTCCTGTAGTAGAAGCTCTTGATCGGGCAGACCTCGGCGGCCTTCCCGCCGCACATGGGAACCACGGTCTTGTCGCCGGCGGCGTCGTGCTCCCAATCGCCGCGCTCGTGGATGATCCGCGACAGCTCGCGGCGGAAACGCGCGTACTCCTCGCCGTACCACACCTCGCGCAGCGACTGCCGGAAGATGTTGCCGAGCGGCGCGGCCTGGAGGATGCAGCAGGGGGCGATCATCCCGGTCGTGCGCACGACCAGCGAATGCCAGCCGATCAGGCAGGGCTCGTCGAGGCCGGCCAGCTCCCGGTCGATCTTCTGCAGTTTGGCCACGCGGCAGTGGTGCTGGATCTTCTGCACGAGCGGCACGTCGCGGCGGGTGACGAAGTGGGCCAGCCGTCCGAACGTGCCGCGGGCGGTGCGCTCGGCCATGATCCGCGCGTTCATCTCGGCGAGCATGGGCCGGATGTCCTGTTCGTAGCTGTCGATGATGGCGATGCGGCGGTACTCGTCGATGCGGACGACCTGCTCGTAGAGCGACATCATCTCCGCGGTCTGCTCCGCGCTCATCATCTGCTCGGGCTTGAGGAAGCCCAGGCCGTTGAAGATGATCGAGTCGACGTCGAGCTCGCGGGCCAGCTCGTACATCCGCGGGATGGTCTTGTAGTTGTCGCGCCAGACGAGGAATTGCAGCTCGATCACGGGCGTCTTCGCGTGCTGGCGCTTCCGCTCGGCGAGCAGGTTGCGAACGTTGTTCAGCACGCGCTCGAAATTGCGCGCCGGGGTCTGCATCATCGACGCGTACGACTCCGGGTCGGCCGTGTTCAGGCTGACGGTGATCTCGTCGCACGTGCCGATGAGCAGCTGCGCGACTTCGTCGCCGAGGAGCACGGCGTTCGTGGTGATGTTCTCGATCGGCAGCTTGGCCGCGGCGATGGCGCGGAGCATGTCCTTCGTCTTGCGGTGAAAGAGCGGCTCGCCGCCGCCGGCCAGGCGCACCGAGCGCGTGCCGGCCTCCTTCAGCTCGCCCATCAACTCCTCGATGCGCGAGAGCGGCAGCTCGTCGGTGCCGCGAATGGCCGCGGTCGAGCAGAAGAAGCAGTCGATGTTGCAGCGGTCGGCGGGATAGATCTCGGCATGGTAGGGCCCGCCATAGGCGACGCCGTCGCGCACGCCGCGGGCGATCGTCGCCTTGTCGTCCTCAGTGAGGTGCTGCCAGCCGAGAGAAGCCATCTGTCGCCCGTATCGTAGTGCCCGAAACCGGCGCGGCAGGAGCGAAACTCCCGTTTTCACAACGGCTTAAGTCCTTACGTCAATAGAGAAGAGAGAGGTTCTCTTTTGAAAAAAAGGAGGCAGTATGGCCGAGACAGCGGAGAGCTTTCGGCAGAAGAGCAGCCGCGCGCGCATTCCGGGGACCATGGCCATTCCGGTGCAGCCGCACGAGCACTTCACGATGGACGTTTACCTCCGGCGGAGGTCGGACCTGAACGCGCCGCCGCTTCCTCGTCTCGCCGAAGTCGGGGCGGCGCCGCCGGGGGAACGAAAGGTCTTCAGTCGTGAAGAATTTCACAAACTCTACGGCGCGGATGAGGCCGACGCCGAGGACGTCAGCCGGTGGGCGGGCCGGCAGAACCTCGACGTCACGGCCACGAATCTTGCGACGCGGAGCGTCTCTCTCGCGGGAACCGCGGCGGACTTCAACGCCGCCTTCAAGACGAACCTGAGCTACTTCGTCGATCTTCAGGGGGTTGCTTACCGCGGCTACGAAGGTTCTCTAGAGCTCCCGGACGACGTGGCCGGCCGAGTCGTGGGTGTGATCGGGCTCGATGAGCGCCGGGTGGCCCGGCGTTCACGGCCGCCGGCCAAATTCCGTCCGGTGCCGTCGCCGCTTCCCGTTTTTCAGCCTCCGTTCAAGCCCGACCCGTGGGAAACGCAGTATGCGATGGATGTCATGCGGGACGCGTTGATCGCCAGCATCCGCAAGTTGGGCCTGCATACGCCTGCCGACGTGGCCCATCTGTACGACTTTCCGAGGGACAGCGACGGCGGCGGCCAGACCATCGCCCTCATCGAGCTCCAGATGCCCGGCAGCACCAGCGGCTATCTGATGAGCGACGTGATGACGTACTTCAACTACCTCCTGCAGATGCCGGCGCCGCAGATGAAGGCGGTCGGTCTCCTCGGCTGCGAAAACCGGCCGGAGGTCAACTCTGCTTACGACTCCGAGGTGGCCATCGATTACCAGGTCGCCGGCGGCGCGGCGCCGGGAGCGACGTACATGCTCTACTTCGCGCCGTGGACCGGGCTGGGCATGATGTCGGCGCTCGTCGCGGCCGTCAATAACGAAGAGATCCCGGCCACGATCATCTCCTGCAGCTTCGGTCTTTCCGAAGCCTATTGGCTGCTCGGTCCGATGGATCTCTATCTCGTCGAGACGGCACTCACCGATGCCGCCTACCTCGGCGTCACCGTCTTCGGCGCGGCCGGCGACTACGGCGCAGCATCCGAGTACCGTGACGGGCGGGCCTGGGTCGACTACCCCGCCTCCAGTCCGCTCGTTCTCGGCTGCGGCGGGACGGCCCTCTTCAATCGCGACGACATCGTCGAGAAGGAGGTGGTGTGGAACACCACCCTGAACTTCGGCCAGGCCACCGGCGGCGGCATCAGCGCGGTCTTTCCGCTTCCGTCGTGGCAGGAAGGGATCGGCGTGCCGCCGTCGATCAATCCCGGACAAGGGACCGGGCGCGGCGTTCCTGACATCGCCGGCGACGCCAATCCGTCGACTGGTTTTCTCCTGCAGTTCGACAACGGCACGCACGCCTGGGCCGGCACGAGCGCGACGGCGCCGCTGATGGCCGCGTTGTTCGCGCGCATCAACGGTAGCCTCGGCGTGAACCTCGGGTATATCACGCCCTACCTCTACAAGATCGCTCCCGGCAGCGGCGCCTTCCACGACATCGTCGAAGGCGGCAACAACGGCTATTCCGCCCATGAGGGTTGGGACGCCTGCAGCGGCTGGGGACGTCCGATCGGAACGAAGCTGCGGGACCGCATCAAGAACGACCTATGAGCGTGGAGACCGACACCTACGCGTTCCCGCTGTCGTTCGCGCAACAGCGGCTGTGGTTCCTCGACCGGATGGTGCCGGGAAACCCGTTCTACAACATCCCCCTGGCCGTGCCGATCGCGGCGCCCGTCGACGCCCGCGCCCTCGAGCGCGCCCTCAACGCCGTCGTGGCGCGGCACGAGTCGCTGCGCACCACCTTCCGCCCCACCGACGGCGAGCCGGAGCAAATCGTCCACCCCGTGTCGGAGGTGCGCGTCGGCGTCACCGACCTGCGCCCGCTGCCCGCGGCGGAGCGCGAGGCGCGCACGATCGCGCTGGCCACCGAGGAGGCGCGCACGCCGTTCGACCTCGAGCGGGGGCCGCTCCTCCGCTGCCGTCTCCTCACGCGCGGCGCGGCCGACCACGTGCTGCTCCTGACGATGCACCACATCATCGCCGACGGCTGGTCGATGGGCATCCTGGCGCAGGAGCTGACGGCGCTCTATCAACACTTCGCGCTCGGCGCGAAGAGGGCGCTGCCGGCGCTGCCGATCCAGTATCCCGACTTCGCCGTCTGGCAGCGGGAGTGGCTGCGCGGGGCGGTGCTGGAGGAACAGCTCGCCTATTGGCGGCGACAGCTCGCCGGGCTGGAGATGCTGGAGCTACCGGCGGACCGGCCGCGGCCGCCCTTCGTCACGTACGACGGAGCGTTCCATCCGATCGCCATCCCGAAGCCGCTCTCCGACGCCGTGCGCCGCTTCGGACAGGCCCAGGCCACGCCGTCGATGGTCCTGCTGGCTGCGTTCGCGGCGCTGCTGCGGCGGTATTCGGGCCAGAGCGATCTCGTCATCGGCACGCCGGTGGCGAACCGCAACCGCTCCGAGCTCGAAGGGCTGATCGGCTTCTTCGTCAACTCGCTCGTGCTGCGCATCGACGCCGGCGGCGATCCGACCTTCGCCGAGCTCGTGGCGCGCACGCGCGAGGTCGCCCTCGACGCGTACTCGCATCAGGACCTGCCGTTCGAGAAGCTCGTCGAGGAGCTGCATCCCGTCCGCGACCCGAGCCGCAATCCGCTCTTCCAGGTCACCTTCCAACTCGTGAACGTGCCGACGCTGGCGCAGGGGAGCGGAGGCGATGCCGGGCGGCTGCAGGTGCAGCGCGGCTCGGCCATCTTCGACATCGCCTTCACGCTGATCGACAACGCCGACGGCTTCAGCGGCATCTTCGAGTACAGCACCGACCTCTTCGACGCCGCCACGATCGCGCGGATGGAGCGGCACTACCAGCGCCTGCTGGCGGCGGCGGTAGAGCGGCCGTCGACGCGTCTCTCCGCGCTGCCGCTGCTCGACGCCGGCGAGGAGCGCGAGCTCGCCCTCGCCGCCGGCCCGCGC
>JBKOUP010000334.1:0-3401 GCA_046723495.1 Acidobacteriota bacterium | reverse complement strand
GCGGGAGCGTGCGCTGCGCGGCGCGGCCTTGCTGGATCTTCGTGTCCAGCTCCTTGATCCGGCCGTCGGCGGCGCGGATCTTCGTGTCGATGTCGGTGATGAACATGTACTGCACCACGCCGACGATCACCACCGCCAGGACCAGCCCGATGACCAGGGCGATCCAGACCGGCTTTCCTTCGAGCGTCAGCGCCATCCCAGTCCCCCTACTTCTGCACCGTGCCGGTCGTCGACGTGGCCGTACCGCTCGTTCCCGATGTGCCGCTCGTCGACGTCGACGTCGCCCCTGCCGTGCCCGTGGTCTCCCCCTTCGGCGTGTAGGTGAAGTGGAAGTTCATGTCGAAGCTGTAGACCGACGGCACGGTGCTGACCTGATTCACGGAGCTCAGGGCCGGCTCCTCGAAGAACGAGTCGTTCTTGATGTTGTCGACGAAGTTGGCGATCGCGTTCGGATTGAGGCCGCGGCCGCCGAGGGTGACCACGCCGCCGCTGATCGTCATCTTGTCGAGCCACACCAGGTCGGGCAGGTCCTGGCTGATGCGGTCCATGATCTTGACCGGCCCGCGCTGGTTCTGCTTGAGCTGGTTGATCAGGTCGATGCGCTTTTGCAGCGAGTCCTTCCGCTTCGTGTAGTCCTCGACCTGCTTGATGATGGCCTGCAGGCGATCGGCCTCGGCCTGCTTGCTGGCCACCGTCTCCTGCTTGTCTTTGAGCGTGCTGTTCTTCACCCACCACCAGCCGCCGGCCACGAGCGCGCCGAGGATCAGGCCGCCGATGATGAGGATGTTGTTGAGATTCGAGGCGCCGGCGGCGGCAGCGGCGCCGGGCACAGCCGCCGGTGCCGCACCCGCACCGCGGACGGCCCGCCCCTCCCTCACCAGGTTGATTTTGATCAAGCGTCCCCCAACTTCCTGATCGCCAATCCGACGGCGATGGCCATGCTCGGCCCGATCTCCGCGAGCTCCTCGGGGTTGAACTCTTTCTCGTCGACGCTGATCTTCTGGAACGGATTCATGATGGCCACCGGGATGCCGAACTTGTCGCGCAGGATGGCGTCGAGGTTCAGCACGCCCGAGCCGCCGCCGGCGAGCACGATCTCGTCGACGCGGTCGGCGCCCGACGTGGCCGTGAAGAAGTCGAGCGTCTTGCGAAGCTCGCCGGCGAAGTCTTCGGACACGGAGTTGAGGATGGGGATGACCTGCTGGATCGTGTAGTCGCCGACGGGATGCCCCTTCTTCAGCTCCTCGGCCTGTTCGAAGGAGAGGCTCAGCTCGCGCTGGATGGCATCGGTGTACTGGTTGCCGCCGAAGGTGATGTCGCGCCAGAACAGCGACGTGCCCCCGGTGAGGACGTTCACGTTCGTCACCGAGGCGCCGACGTTGACCAGGGCCAGCACCTTCCCCTCGTCGAGCGAGTAGTTCATCTCGTAGCAGTTCTGCAGGGCGAAGGCGTCGACGTCGACGAGCACCGGGACCTTGCCGGTCTGGCTGATCACCGACGTGTAGTCGTTGATCTTCTCCTTCTTCACGGCCACGAGGATGACGTCGATGTTGTCGCCCGTGCCGGCGGCGGTGAGGGGGACGTAGTCGAGGTTGACGTCGTTGATGTCGAAGGGGATGTACTGCTCCGCTTCCCACTGGATCGACTCGGCGAGCTCCTCCGCCGACATGGCCGGCAGCGTGATCTTTTTGATGATCACGGAGTGGCCGGAGAGGGAGGTGGCGTAGTTGGAATTCTTGATTGATTTTTCGGTGTTCAGCCGCGAGATCGTCTCCACCACGAGGGAGGAGTCCATGATCGAGCCGTCGACGATGGCTTCGGGCGAGAGGCGCTCGATCCCCATCTTGAGGAGCTGGTACGTGCCGCCCTTCTTCTCCTTCAGCTCGACCAGCTTGACGGCCGACGAACCGACATCAAGGCCGACGACGTTTTTGCTCTTTGAGAAGAACACCGCTCACCCCATCCATCTCACACTCACTTCTCGCTGGCGATCCGATCGAGGCTATCGAAGGTTAGAAGTGTTGCGAAATTACAACCTTTAAATAGCGGTGTCAACTCTTTACGTATCAATGTACAATCCCGCGCCCATCGCGTTATTTGAGGGAGTGAAGTCATGGCCAAAATGTGCGAAGTCTGCGGAAAGACGCCCGTGTTCGGAAACAAGGTGAGCCACGCCCACAACGTGAGCCCCCGCCGCTGGATGCCAAACCTCCAGCGCGTCCGCGCTGTCGTCGAGGGTACGGTCCGCCGCATCAACGTTTGCACCCGGTGCATCCGGAGCGGCAAAGTGCAGAAGGCGGCGCACTGACGAGGTCACAGGGAACAGGCGACAGGGAACAGGTCACCTGTCACCTGTCAGCTGTTCCCCGTCACCTACGCTGTCGCGTGCCTGATGTTGTACTTCCTGGCCACGTTCATCACCCCGTCCACCGCCCCGATCGACCGCGTCACCTTCTCCAGGTGCTTGAGGTCGGCGATCTCCAGGTTCAGCTCCGTGGTGGCCTTCCCCTCGCCCGTTCGCGTCTCCATCTGACGGATGTTCGTCTTCATGTTCGCGATCGTGTTGATGACGCGGGCCAGGATTCCCTGGCGGTCCTCCATCAGGATCTCCAGCTCGACCTGGAACTGGCTTTGGCGCTGGTCGGCCCACTCGACCGTGATCTTCCGGTCGGGGTTGAACATCAGGCTCTTGACGTTCGGACAGTTCGCGCTGTGCACGGCCACGCCCTTGCCGCGCGTGACGTAGCCGATGATGGCCTCGCCCGGCAGCGGGTTGCAGCACTTGGCCAGGTAGGTCATCAGATCGTCGTAGCCCTTGACCTTGATCGCCGTCGATGAGCCGGTGAAGGGGAAGATCTTGCGCACGGCGCGCTGGATGACGCCCTCGGCCTCGCTCGGCTGCTCGTCGGCGGCGACGAAGCGCTCCACGATCGTCCGCGGCGTGACCTTGCCGTAGCCGACGTCGGCGTAGAGATCGTCGAGCTTCGACAGCCCGTACTCGTGCAGCACGCCGTCGAGCGCGTTCTCCGTGATCAGCTTCCGCCACGGCACCTTCAGCCGCTTCGCTTCCTTCTCGATCAGCTTCCGTCCCAGCTCGATCGAGCGGTGCTTCTGCTCGGTGTTCAGCCAGTACCGGATCTTGTGCCGGGCCCGCGAGGTCACGACCATGTTCAGCCACTCGCGGCTCGGCGTCTGCGTCGGCCCGGTGATGATCTCCACGATGTCGCCGTTCGTCAGCGGCGTCCGCAGCGGCACGAGCTTGCCGTTCAGCCGCGCCCCCACGCAGCGGTGCCCGATGTCGGTGTGGATCTGGTACGCGAAGTCGAGCGGCGTGGCCCCGCGCGGGAAGGCGAAGACGTCCCCCTTCGGCGTGAAGGTGTAGACCTCGTCCGGGTAAAGGT
>JBKOUP010000150.1:0-9507 GCA_046723495.1 Acidobacteriota bacterium | reverse complement strand
CGCTCGGGGTGACATGGGCTTGCGTCAGCGGCGCCGCCTTTTCCACGCGCAAAACAGAGTCGAGAACGAACGACGCGAAGGCGTCGATGGCAGCGCGCCTCCCATGCTCAGCCAACCGGCAGCCGGTCAACAACGTTACGGTCGCGAGCAGAAGCACGCACACTCCAATTCGGGCCGTCCGTTCTCGTCTCATTGCCGACTCAGACGACGGGCAGCTCGAAAAGTTGTCGGCGTTCACCGAAGCGTCACTTCACCGCAACAGCGCGGGCCTGCTTGACGTCGGTGAGGCCCTTGAAGGCCTTCTCGATGGCATCCTGCAGCAGCGTGCGCATCCCCTGCTTGAGGGCGAGACTGCGCAGGTCGTCGATCGGCGCGCGGCGCTGCACGGCGTGCTTGATCTCGTCCGTGCCGACGAGGAGCTCGTGCACGCCCATGCGGCCCTTGTAGCCGGTGTTGCCGCAACTCGCGCAGCCCTTCGGCCGGTACAGCGTCAGCTCCGGCGAGTACCGCGTCTCGAACCACTCCCGCCCATAGGCCTCGGCGATCTCGTCGAACTCCTCCGGCGTCGGGTGGTAGGCCTCCTTGCACTTCGCGCAGAGCGTGCGGATCAGGCGCTGGGCCATGATGCCGAGGAGGGCGTCGGCGAAGTTGAAGGGATCGTTGTTCATGTCGAGGAGGCGCGTGATCGTCTCCGGCGCCGAGTTCGTGTGCAGCGTGGAGAAGACCAGGTGCCCGGTCAGCGAGGCCTCGATGCCGATGGCCGCGGTCTCGTGGTCGCGCATCTCGCCGACCATGATCACGTCGGGATCGGCGCGGAGGAACGAGCGCATCGCCGAGGCGAAGGTGAAGTCGATCTTCGGCTGCACCTGCACCTGGCGCAGTCCCCGCTGCGTGATCTCGACCGGGTCCTCCGCGGTCCAGATCTTCATGTCCTCGGTGTTGATGAAGCCGAGCGCGGAGTGGAGCGTCGTCGTCTTGCCCGAGCCGGTCGGGCCGACGACGAGGCAAATGCCGTACGGCTTCTGCACGATCTCCTTGAACCGCGTGAGGTTGCGCTCGCTGAAGCCCATCCTGTCGAGCGGCAGCGGCTTCGACGCCGCCAGGATGCGCATGACCACGTCCTCGTTCTGGTTCGTGGTCGGGATCGTGGCCACGCGCAGCTCGATCGTCCCACGCGAGTACTTGAAGCGGATCTTCCCGTCCTGCGGCTTGCGCCGCTCGGAGATGTCGAGCTTGGCCATGATCTTCAGCCGCTGCACGAGGGCGTTGCGGTGCGCGCCCGGGACTTCCATGAATTTCTGGCAGTCGCCGTCAATGCGCAGGCGGATGATGCAGGGGTTCTTCGAGCCGTCGGGCTCGACGTGAATGTCGGAGGCGCCGCGGTTGAAGGCCTCGATGATCAGCTGGTTGGCGAGGCGGACGATGCCGGAGTCGGTCTCGTCGATCTCCGGCACGTCGCGCTCTTCTTCCTCCGCCGTCGTTCCTTCGCCGTCGCCGAGCTGGTCGATGATCTTGGCGAGGTCGCCGGCGTCGGCCGCGGCTGTCTCGAGCTTCTCGCCGTACGACGCGGCGATGTAGGCGAGGATCTCGTGCTTCAGCCCGACCTGGAACTCGTAGCGCGGGGCGAGGCTCATGGCCCGGATGGCGTCGAGGCGCGTCAGGTCCTGCGGGTCGTCGACGGCGACGACGAGGACGCCGGGCTTCCGCTCCACCGGCGCGCAGACGTACTTCTTCCACATCTCCGACGGCACGCGCTCGCGCAGGTCCTGCGGGATCGTGGCCGCGCCGTCGTAGTCGAAGAACTGCGTCGCGTAGAACGCCGCGAGCGATTTGCCGAGCTCCTCCTTCGGGACGTTGAAGTCTTCGATCAGCACTTTCTCCACGGGAACATTGTTCACGCGGGCGCTGGAGACGGCGGCCTCGATGTCCTTCTCCGAGACGACGCCTTTGTCGACGAGCGCGCCGAGCTTCGACGGCTTGGTCTGCCGGGCCGCGCGGTGCTGGTTGTAGAAGGCGATGCCGAGGATGCGCCCGGTCTCCTCGGCCGCGTCCTCGTCCTGGGCGGTGAAGGCCACGCCGAGCCGCTTGTTGATCAGCTGCAGCACGCCGAGGAGGTACTTCTCGAAGAGGATCGGCACGGCCAGGACCGCGCGCGTGCGGAAGCCGCTCTGCTTGTCCCAGCGGACGTCGAAGCGGAGGTTGGGGTGGAACTTGGCGAGCTCGGCGGCGTCGTAGGCGTCGCGGATGTTGATCGTCTTCCGCGACAGGGCCGTGAAGCCGGCGATGGAGGCGAACGACTTCGGGACGCGGATCTCCTTCGGGACGTCGCCGACCTTCTGCAGCGAGTACAGCTCCTGGTTCTTGGTGTCGACGGCGTAGATCGTGAGGCGCTCGGCGTCGAGCAGCTCGAGGATCTTCGGCGCGAGCGTCATGAGGATGTGCGGGATGGAGTCGGCGGAGTTGATCTGGTTGGCGATCGCCGTCAGCTTTTTGCGGTACTCCAGCTCCCGCTCGAGCGAAGAGGGGGCGGCTTGGACGGTCATTTACCGCAGAGAATAGCACCGCCAGAGTTGACATCTTCGTGGCGCGGTTTGCGGTAATCTTTTTGCATGAAACGCCATCTCCTTCTTGCCCTTCTCCTCATTTTTGCGGCCGTGCCGCTGTTCGCCGTCGGCCGCGGCTCGAACATCGTCGACGACGTGCTCCGCATGCAGAAGGCGGGCGTCGCCGAGGATGAGATCGTCGCGTTCGTTCACAAAGGCCAGGCCCGCCTCGACGTCACCGCGGACGACATGATCGCCCTGCACGACGCCGGCGTCTCCCGCAACGTGATCAAGGCCATCCTCGACGAGGCCGACACCCGCGGCGAGCGCCGCGACGGCCAGCGCAGCGACTACGCGTACTCATACAGCGCGCCGCGCGTCTACTACGGCGGCTACTACGGCCCGTATTTCTACGATCCGCTCTGGTACGGGTATCCGTACTATTACAGCCCGTACTGGTACGGCCCGCGCGTGTCGATCGGCTTCGGGTTCGGCTTCGGACGGTTTGGGGGCGGGCATCGGGGAGGATTCCGGCATCGCCACTGATGAAGTGTCGTTCGAGCGCGCACTGCGCGCGCTCAACGAAGTCGACGAAGCGCGGTTGCGCCAACTCTCGCAACGCTTCAAAATCCCGCTATGAGCCGGCCTCGTCCATCGCCGGAGCTCCTCGCGTCGTTGCGCGCGGGCAAGGAAGCGCTGCATGCGGCGCAGCGGAATTTGTCGCTTCCGGACAAGATCCGCCAGCTCCTCGAACTGCAGAAGATCGATCACGAGATGCGCCTCAAGCGCGGCGACGCGCTGGAACCATGGCAAAAGCCGTGGAAGATCAAGCCGTAATCCGGATTCCACGGCAGATTCCGCGGGCGGCACTGACGCTCAGCGAGGGTAGTAGCCGCTCATCGCCCGCACCACCACGTCGCGGTCGGGTACGGAGACGGAGATCGTTCTCGGCTCCGTGCGCGGCCGCGAGCTCTTCGAGGTAAAGCTCAACAGGTATTCGCCGCGCGTGTCGTCGCGGATCTGGGCGAAGAGGCGCGGCAGATCGTTCTTGCGCGGCGACTTGAAGACCGCGCCGCCGGTGTCGCGGGCGAGGCTCTCCAGGCGCTGCACGGCGGGCAGCAAGCCGGCGGGGCGCATCAGAAAGACATAGACCGGCACACCGACCTCGCGCGCCACGGCGAGCGCCGTCACGGCGTCGGCGCTGCTCGTCGTATCGGCGCCGTCGGTGAAGAGGAGGAGCGCGCGCTTGCCCGAGACCGGGCGCAGCTGCTGGAGCGCGGCGATCAGCGAGTCCCAGATGGCCGTGGCGCCGCCCGCCTCGACGTCGAGGATCGACGCGCTCACGTGCTTCAAATCGTCGGTGAGCGGCTGCACGAGGCGCGGTTGGTCGGAAAAGGCGATGACGAAGGCGCGGTCGCCGGCGGCGAGCGAGCCGTTGACGAACTCGGTCGCGGCCTCGCCGACGTCGACCATCAGCGGGCGCATGCTGCCGGAGATATCGAGGGCGAAGCCGACGGCGATGGGATCGTTCGGCGTGCCGCGCAGCTCGACGTTGACCGGCACGCCGTCCTCCTTCACCACGAAGTCGCGCGCGGTCAGTCCCTCGGCGTTGCGCCCGCCGCGCTGCTGCACGACCGCGTAGATCTCGACGAGATCGACCTTCAGCTCCTCTGCCGCCCCCGGCGCATTGATCATCCGCACGTCCTCGGCGGTCGCACCGGTGCTGTCGCGCGCCACCGCGCGCACGTAGCCGGAGGCGTTGCGCGACGGCAGCGTCAGTTCGTAGCGGTACGGCGGCGCGGTGAGCGTGGCCAGCTTCGTCGCCGACCAATACAGCTCGACCGACTCGATCGTCGCGCCGGCCGGGGGGCGCGCTTCGACGCGAATCGGCGCGTGCGACTCGATCGACGGCGGCGCGACGACGTGAACCGACAGCCCGTCGGTGACCTCGTTGATCGTCGCGCTCTCCTCGCCGAGCACGGCATTCCGGACATCAAAGGCCTTCACCGCGATCGTGTGCACGCGCGGCGCGCTGCCGAGCGCGATCGTCGCCGCGAACGGCGGCGAGGAATCTTCGGCGACGCGCGCGCCGTCGAGGTAGATCTCCACGCGTGCCGCGCTCGGCGGCGCCGTGGCCGTCACCTCGAGCTTGCCGACCATGGCCGGCCGCCGCGCGAAGACGAGGTGGACTTCGCCGGTGGCCGCGGCGGCGGCGACGTCGCTGGCCGGCGTCGCGCCGAGCATCTCCAGGTACCGCCGCGCCTCATCGGCGACCGGCGACGGCTTCGGCGCGAGGCTCCAGGCGTGCTGGTAGGCGTCGATGGCCGCGCCGGTCCGGTGCTCCAGCTTGTATCGATGTCCGAGGAGCAGGAACGCGCTGATGCCGGTGTCCTTCGCCAGCGGGTGGAAAGCGATGTCCCGGAGCTCGCGCAGCGCGTCGTCGGTATGGCCGATTCTGTCGACATCGATGCTGGCGATGCCGAGACGCGCGCGCTGCTCGGTGAGTGCGTCGGGCTGCTTGCGCGTGTGCTCGAGAACGAGCTCGAAAGCAGCGCGCGCCGGCAGGAGCTCACCGCTGCGCAACAGACCGTTGCCGCGCACCAGCTCCGACTCCGCCAGGCGATGCTGCGCCCGCAGCTCCGCCGCCGCGGCGAAGAGCGCGGCGTTGCGGTTGAGGCTGGCCAGCGTGACCGCGAACTGGTTGAAGTTGCGGAACACGGACTCGGGCGTCATCACCTCGCCGCCGCCTTGGTCGACGACGACGATCGTCCGGAACTTGCGGCGGGTCTCCGCGAGGTTCATCCCCGCCAGCGCGCGGGCGACGGCCGGCTGCTGCATCGCCGCCGCCAGCCACTCGTCGACGTCCTTGTCTCCGTTGCGGTTGAAGGTGCGCACGCGCAGGAGGATGAGACGGCCGTTCTGCTTCGCCGCAAGAACGGCGTCGTTGACGGGAAGCCATTGGGCGTGAGCGGCGACGGCGAAAAACAACAGGAGGAACGCGAGAGGCGTCCGAGCCTGCGGAGCGGCCATCAGATCCCCGTCACCCGCACGACTTCCTCGAACGTCGTCGTCCCCTCGGCCAGCTTGCGCAGCGCCGACTGGCGCAGCGTGCGCATCCCGCGCTTCAGCGCCGTCTCCTTGATCTTGAGGAAGTCCTCGCCGTGGTCGATGAGGTCGCGGATGGTGTTGTCGATCGGCAGCATCTCGAAGATGCCGGTGCGTCCGAAATAGCCGGTGTTGCGGCAGCGGATGCAGCCGGCTCCTTCCTTGACGATGATGCGCTTCCCCGGCGGCGCCTGCAGGTTGAGCATCCCGGCCTCCTCCATCGTCAGCGGCCGGTTGCGCTTGCAGTCGGTGCAGATCTTCCGCACCAGGCGCTGGGCCATCGTGCCGATCAGCGTCGAGGAGATCAGGAACGGCTGGATGCCGAGGTCGACGAGGCGCGTGACCGACGTCGCCGAGTCGTTCGTGTGCAGCGTGGAGAAGACGAGGTGCCCGGTCAGCGCCGCCTGCACGGCGTTCTCCGCCGTCTCCGTGTCGCGGATCTCGCCGACCATGATGATGTCGGGGTCCTGGCGGAGGATCGTGCGCAGGGCGTGCGCGAAGGTGATGCCGATCTTGACCTGCACCGCCGTCTGGTTGAACTCGTCGTGCACCATCTCGATCGGATCCTCGATCGTGGTGATGTTGATCTCCGGCGAGGCCAGCGACTTCAGCGCGGAGTAGAGCGTCACCGTCTTGCCCGAGCCGGTCGGGCCGGTGACGAGGATGATCCCATGCGGGCGCTTGATCCAGTCGTTGAACGTGACCAGCTCGTCCTCGTAGAAGCCGAGACCGGCCACGCTGCGCAGGAGAACTTCAGGATCGAAGATGCGCATGACCATCTTCTCGCCGAACGCGGTCGGCAGCGTGGAGACGCGCAGCTCGACTTCCTTTCCCTGGTGGTCGGTTTTGATGCGGCCGTCCTGCGGGCGGCGCTTCTCGGCGATGTCCATGCGGCACATCGTCTTCAGGCGCGAGGTGATGGCCAGGTTGACGAGCTTCGGCACGCGCTGGATCTCGTGCAGCACGCCGTCGATGCGGAAGCGGATCACCGCGGACTCGCGCTTCGGCTCGATGTGGATGTCGCTGGCGCGGGAGTCGTAGGCGTGTTGCAGGAGGAAATCGACGGCGTTGACGATGTGCGCGTCGCTGGTCTCGATCTCGGAGCCCGACTTGAGCTTGACGTACTGCTCGAGGTTGCTGATGAGGGCGAAGCCGCCCTCGCCGCGCAGGTCGCGCTCGGCCTTGGTCACCGAGGCTCGGAAGCCGTACTGCTCGTTGATCACGCCCATCACGTCGCTCTCCGCGGAGACGACGACGTGGATGTCCTGCTTGACCATCTGCTGGTAGCTGTCGATGGCCACGCGGTCGAAGGGGTTGACGACGGAGACGATGAGCTTCCCGTCGCGCACGGCCACCGGGACCATGCGGTGCTTGCGAGCGAAGGGGCGCGAGATCTTGGCCTCGATCATCTCGACGTCGAGCTTGAGGGCGTCGATTTTGTAGAAGTGCAGCCCGGCGTCCTCGGCGATGAGGCGCGCCAGGAGGAAGTCGTCGATGCGCGTGCCGTTGCCGCTGGCGTCGGTGAGGTTCATCGCCGTCAGGGCCTTGAACGGACTCGCTTCCTCGTCGGTGCGGGAGCCCTTCGCCGCCCGCGCTTGCTGGGCCCGCCACTGCCGCTCCACGCCGTCAACCTCGGCGCGCTGCTTCTCGTCGATGAAGCCGGCGTTGAAGAGAAGCTCGCCGAGGTAGGCGACGGTGATCTCGCGCGTCTTGCGTGGGACGGGCGTGGCGGTGACGGTCATGGCCGGACGAACATCGATTCTACTCCGTCACTTCCAGCAAAAAGCCCTTGAGGTACTCCCCTTCCGGGCAGTAGAGCGAGACCGGATGGTCCTCGCTGGCGGTGAGCCGTTTGATGAAGGCGACGCGCCGGCCGGCGTCGTGCGCGGCCGAGAAGATGACTTTCTGGAAGAGGTCGAGCGACATGTGGCCGGAGCAGGAGAAGGTCAGCATCAATCCGCCCGGCTCGAGCAGCTTGAGGGCGAAGAGGTTGACGTCCTTGTAGCCGCGCGCGGCGCGCTCCACCTCGCCGCGCGACTTGGCGAAGGCCGGCGGATCGCAGATGACCATGCCGAAGCGCTCGCGCGTCCGGCGGACGTAGGCGAAGGCGTCGGCGACGGTGAATTGGACGTCGGTGTCGAACGCGTTCAACTCGTGATTCCGGCGAGCGGCCTCGATGGCGGGAGCGGAGACGTCGACGTTCTCGACGAACGCCGCGCCGCCCGCGGCGGCGTAGACGCCGAAGGCGCCGCTGTAGGAGAAGAGGTTCAGCACGCGCCGGCCGCGCGCGTTCGCGCGGGCCAGGGCGCGATTGCCGCGCTGGTCGAGAAAGAAGCCGGTCTTCTGGCCGGCGGCGGGATCGACGTGAAACTTCAAATCGTTTTCGACGATGGTCGTCGCCGGTGCGCCGTCGCCGATCGTCTCGTTCTCCATCGGCAACTGCTCGATCTTCCGCGCCGGGATGTCGTTCTTGAAGTAGATCAGCCGCGGCGCGAGCTCCTGCCGCAGGGCCTCGACGACGAGCGGCCTCACGCGCTCCAGTCCCGCGTTCGCGATCTCGACGACGACAACGTCGTCATAGCGGTCGACGACGAGGCCGCTCAGATCATCGCCCTCGGCGTGGACGAGGCGAACGGCGTTCAGCGGCGGCCGCCGGGCGATGGCCGCGGCGATGCGCGCGCGCACGAGCTCCGCCGTCAGCTCCTCCTCGCCGAACGTCAGCGCGCGCAGGCGGATCTGCGAATGCAGGGAGTGGAATCCCGAGGCCAGACGAACGCCGTCGGCGTCGACGAGGTCGGCGATGGCGGCGTCGTCCGGTCCGCTCTCCTCTGCGATCGCGCCGGCGAAGATCCACGGATGGCGGTTGGCCACGGCGCGCTCGCGGCCGCGTTTGAGCACCAGCCGGCGGCGGCGCAGCGGATCGAAGTGCGAGTCGTTCATAGGGCCTTATAATCACCGCAAATGACGCGGAAGCCCGCAAAGCAGTTTCATACCAAGTCGCAGGAAGAGGTCTACCGCGCCGTCAAGTCCTACCTCGACGAGCTCGTGGAGGAGCACTTCGACGACGCCGAGCATTGCGACTTCTACCTGAAGTACGGGTCGACGGTGCTGGAGATCTCCATCGAGCCCTACGAGGAAGACGACGCCATCGTCGACATCCTCGCCTTCGTCGTGCAGGGCGTGGAGCCGTCGTTCGAGCTCATGCAGGAGCTGCTGCGGCTCAACTCCGAGGTGGCCCTCGGCGCGTTCAGCGTCGTCGAGCGCGACGTCTTCTTCTCCCACTCCTTCCTGGGGCGGCGCCTGCCGCCGGAGCAGCTCATCGCCTCGCTGGAGATCGTGGCCACGACCTCCGACGAGTACGACGAGCAGATCGTGCAGAAGTACGGCGGCGTCACGGCGCTCGATTCGCTGCGCCGCGCGAAGCGGCGGCCGACCCAGCCGGTGTCCACTGCCGACCGCAACTGATGGCGCACACGGCACATCAATTGCTCAATTTCTCGCTCATGGGCAGATTCGCCGCCGCTGCTTTCCTCTCCGCCGCGCTTCTTCTGGCCGGATGCACCGGCGGACAGGAAGGGACCGCCGCCGAGGAGCAGCGGCCGAAGAAGAATCCGATCACGGCGTCGAACGGACAGCAGACGGCGACGCAGCCGCAGCCGCCCGCGCCGGTCGACGCGAAGAAAGAGCTGAAGTCGATCAGCAGTGCCATTCCGATCTACGCGAACTCGCAGTTCCGCGAAGACCTCACCCGCCGCGACGCCGTGATGATCCGCAATCAGTACGGGCCGAAGGCCGAGGTCTACACGCTGGCCACCGACGACTCCTTCCCGCAGGTCTACCACTACTACACGACGTACCT
>JBKOUP010000435.1:0-14311 GCA_046723495.1 Acidobacteriota bacterium | reverse complement strand
AGGGTCGGGTGGACGCAGCCCCCATCGCCCCTCCCCCCCGCGGGCGGGCACATGGTGCGGCGACGCCGCGGCTGCGGCCCGCCACTCGGGAAGCGTTCGCCCCTCACCCGGCGCTGCGCGCCACCCTCTCCCCGCTTCGCGGGGCGAGGGCACTGAACGTGAATTCTCCTGAGTCCGGATGCGGCGCACACGCATACTCCTCCTCGTCATCACGGCGATTCTCTCGTCCGCGCTCGGCGCTGTCGTTGTCTACCTCGTCCTCACCGTGCCGAACGACGTGCAGGCGTCGGCACTGCTGAAGCAGGCGCGGAAGGAGATGGCCGCCGGGCACAACGACCAGGCCCGGCAGTCGCTGGCGAAGATCGTCCAGCAGTACCCGCGCACCGACGCCGCGGCCGCGGCCACCGTCGCGCTCGCCACGCTCGGCGATCAGGAACGGCAGCAGCTGCAGAAGACGATCGCGTCGCTGCGCCAGATCTCGGACGCGCAGCAGAGACAGCTCGCCGCGCTGACCGACAAAGTCGACAAGATCGCGAACGCCCCGCCACCCGCGCCGCCGCCCGCGCCCGTCGCCAAACCGGCGCCGGCGCCGGCGAAGAAGAAGGCTCCCGTGCATCACACGCGACGCCGTCGCCGCCGCTGATACAATCCCGCGCGCAATGCCGAAAGAGCTCCGGCAAATCACCATCCACGGCAAAGTCCAAGGTGTCGGCTACCGCTTTTTCGCAACGCGGGTGGCGCGGCGGCTCGGCCTCAAGGGTTGGATCCAGAACAACCGCGACGGCACGGTGGAGGCCCTGGTCGAAGGCGAGAAAGAGGCCATCGATGAGTGGGTCGAAGAGATCCGCGAAGGTCCGCGCTACGCCGAGGTGACGAAGATCGACTCCGACGTCCGCGACTACAGCGGCCGGCTCCCCGACTTCGACGTCAAATTCTGACGACCATGACTGAACTTCGCGACTACATCCGCGACGTCCCCGACTTCCCCAAGCCCGGCATTCTCTTCAAGGACATCACCCCGCTGCTGCGCTCCCCCGAGGCGCTCGATGCCGCGTGTGTGGGCCTCGCGCAGCCGTACCGCGACCAGCGCATCTCCAACGTCGTGGCCATCGAGTCGCGCGGCTTCATCTTCGGCAGCTGCGTGGCGCGCATCCTCGGCGCCGGCTTCGTCCCCATCCGCAAGCCCGGCAAGCTCCCCTGGACGACGCGGCGCAACGAATACAAGCTCGAATACGGCAGCGACGTCATCGAGATCCACGACGACGCCCTGACGTCGAACGACCGCGTCGTCATCGTCGACGACGTCCTGGCCACCGGCGGGACCGCCGCGGCCGCCGCCGCGCTGGTGAAGGAGTTCGGCGCGACGATTGTAGGGGCGGCGTTCGTGATCGAGCTCGATTTTCTGGAAGGACGCAAGAGACTGGATATTCCGCTGCACTCGTTAATTCGTTATTAGCTCTTGGCTCTTAGCTCTTGGCTCTTAGGGAGAACGGGCTAAGAGCTAAGAGCTAAGAGCTAAGAGCTAACAGCTCAAGCTTTCACATGTACGACCTCGTCGTCATCGGCTCCGGCCCCGCGGGTGAGAAGGGAGCGGCGCAGGCGGCGTACTTCGGCAAGCGCGTGGCGCTGGTCGAGCGCGAGCCCGTCCTCGGCGGCGCGTGCGTGAACACCGGCACCATCCCGTCCAAGACCCTGCGCGAGTCGGCGCTGCACCTCTCCGGCTTCGACCAGCGCGGCTACCAGCAGGCCGTCGACGTCTCCGTGAAGAGCGAGCTCTCCGTGCGCGCCTTCATGCATCGCAAGGACGTCGTCGTCGAGAAGGAGTGGGAGCGCATCGACACCAACCTCGTGCGCCACAACGTCGACCGCTTCCAGGGCACGGCCTCCTTCCGCTCTCCGAACGAGATCGTCGTCCGCAACGCCCTCGGCGAGCAGGTCCTCGGCGGCACCATCTTCCTCATCGCCACCGGCTCCGCGCCCTACCGGCCGAAGGACATTCCCTTCGACGACGAGCGCATCTGCGACAGCGACTCCATCCTGCACATCGCCCGCATCCCCGAGTCGCTGGCCGTCGTCGGCGCGGGCGTGATCGGCTGTGAGTACGCGTCGATCTTCGCCGCCCTCGGCGTCGACGTGCACCTCGTCGACGGGCGGACCACGCTCCTTCCCCACGTCGACCGCGAGATCGTCCGCGTCCTCCTCGGCGAGATGCAGAACCGCCTCGGCGTGACCCTGCACCTCGGCACCGACGTCGCCTCCATCGAGCGCTGCGACGGCCACGTCGCCCTGACCATGAAGGACGGCGCGCAGATCCTCACCGAGATGGTCCTCTACGCCGCCGGCCGCGAGAGCAACACCGCCGAGCTCAACCTCGCCGCCGCCGGCGTCGAGACCGGCCAGCGCGGCCTGATCTGCGTCGACGAGCACTACCGCACGAACGTGCCGAACATCTACGCCGCCGGCGACGTCATCGGCTTCCCCGCCCTCGCCTCGACGTCGATGGAGCAGGCCCGCGTGGCCATGGTCCACGCCTTCGATCTGAAGTACAAGACGAGCCTCTCGCCGATCCTGCCGTACGCGATTTACACGATCCCGGAGCTCTCGACCGTCGGGCTGACCGAGGACGACTGCCGCAAGAAGGGGGTCGCTTTCGAGGTCGGGCGGGCGTTCTACCGCAACAGCGCGCGCGGGCAGATCATCGGCGACACGAAGGGACTGCTGAAGCTCGTCTTCGACCCGGAGTCGCTGAAGCTCCTCGGCGTGCACATGGTCGGCGACATCGCCGCGGAGCTGCTGCACATCGGCATGATGGTCATGCAGCTGGGTGGAACGATCAACGCATTCATCGACGGCGTGTTCAACTATCCGACGCTGAGCGACGCCTACAAGTACGCGGCCTACGACGGCCTGGGCGCCGTGGCCCGCAAGGAGCGCAAATGAAACGCATCGCGGAGATCATCGAAGGACGTCCTCTCTACCACGCCGAGTCGAGCGAAAGCGTGCGCACCGTGGCCCGGCGCATGGCCGACTGGAACGTCGGCGCCATCGCCATCCTCGACCGCGGCAAGCTGGCCGGCGTGTTCTCCGAGCGCGACCTGATGACGCGCGTCGTCGCCGCCGGCCTCGACCCCGACGGCACGTCCATCGACGACGTCATGACGAAGGAGATCGGCGTGGCCGAGCCGGTCGAGAACATCGACGACGCCCTGCGCAAGATGCGCTCGCTGAACTGCCGGCACCTGCCGGTGGTCGAGAGCGGAAAGCTAATCGGCATGCTCTCGCTGCGCGACCTGCTGCAGATCGACGACGAGCACCAGCGAAGGAAGGCGTCGTTCCTGAAGGAGCTGGTGACGTACTCGCCGGATTACGAATCGTAGGGCGCAGGGGGCAGGGCGCAGATGGTGGTCTTGCCGAGGCGCGAGTTTCGGCCAGAGGTCACGCCGCCGCGAGAAACCCACCTGCGCCCTGCCCCCTGCGCTCTGCCCCCTCTTCTATGCCCACTCCGCCGCCGGCTTCCCGAACCACGCCCAGGCGATGAAATCGACCAGCGGCGGCTCGCCGCCGAGCTCGCGCAGGCGTGTGTTCACCTGGCCGCGGTGATAGTGGCTGTGCATCGGGACCTGCAGCAGCGTCTCGCGGTGGGTCACGCCCGAGAAGGGGCGGCCGAGCTGCTGCTCGAAGCGCTTGGCCCACGGGATCTCGAACGGCTGGTCGAGCTTCGACGGATCGATCTCGCGCAGGTAGGGCTTCACGATGCGGTAGTAGTCGCGGGCCCAGTCGCGGATCGACGTCAGGTCGGGGAAATGCGACGAGCCGGGGATCACCGGCTCCGCGCCGCGCCAGATGAAGACGTAGGCGTGCTGCACGCCGTGCATGTGCAGCATGCGGTCGCGGACGCCCTTGTCGTTCTCGGCGCCGGGCGTGGCCACGATCGCGCGCCACAGCGCGGCGTCGGCCCACTCCATGTGCTCGTACAACGCCTCGATCATGACAACTCCAGCTTCAATCCCGGCGAGCCTTTGCCGACGTGCACCGAGGGCTGCAGCTCGAACGACTCCTCGCCGCCGCCCGCGCCGCCGAGGAGGAGGCAGAGACGGGCGAGCTCTTTGAACGCCGACGGCTCGCCGGAGATCGTCACGCGCCCGCCGTCGGCGCGCACCGTCAGCGGCGCGCGCGCCAGGCCGTCGAGGGCCATCATGGCCAGGTCGTAATTCATCGCTCGTCCTCTCCGCGGTAGCTCACCGAGTTCTTCTCCGTCTCCTGCAGTGCCACCTCGTACAGCTCCCCCTCAGGGAACGCGCCCGCCAGCTCCTGCCAGAACGCGCGGGCCAGATTCTCCGCCGTGGGGATGACGCCCTGGAGGAAATCGACGTCCTCGTTGAGATTCGTGTGATCGACGCGGTCGACCACGCGCTCGCGCACGACGTCCTTCAGCTTCTTCAGATCGATCACCATCCCCGTCTCCGGGTCGATGCGCCCCTTCACGCTCACCTGCAGCGTGTAGTTGTGCCCGTGGCCGCGCGGGTTGTCGCACTTGTCGTAGGTGCGACGGTTCCACTCCGCGTCGTACTTCGGATTGTTGAGGCGGTGCGCGGCGGAGAACGTGAGCTTCGCGGTGACGATCATGCGCGCAAGTTATAGCGCGATATTGGCCAGCGCCGCGCGAATCTCGCCCTGCTCCGCGCGCAGCGCCTCGCGCACCTTGCCGAAGCGGGGCTCGTTGGCGAGGAAGCGGAACAGCGGATTGGCGAGGATGTAGCTCGCCGTCGGCTCCTTGCGCGTGGCGGCGCGCTCCAGCGCGTCGAGCGTTCCCTGCGCGTCGCCGGAGATCGCGGCGACCTCGGCCGCGCACGTCCAGAAATCGTCGCCGGCCACCGACGCCGCCTGGGCGATCTTCAGCTCGCTCGCGGCGCCGGCCTTGTCGTTCTTCGCCGCGGCGATGTACGCCTTCAGCAGGTGCGCGCCGTAGAGCGGATCGGAATCCTGCAGCTTCTTCAGCTCGATCTCGGCGATCTCCGTCGAATGGCGCAGCACGGCCATGCGGCCGATCTTCAGGGCGATGGCGGTGTTTCCGGGCGTCTGCCGCTCGAGCTCATAGAACTTGGTCACGGCGTCGTCGATGCGGCCCGAGGCCAGGAGGAGATCGGGCGGCTGCACGGCGGCAACCGCCGGCGCGACGCGGCCGACGATCGTGCCGAACTTCGCCGCGTCGGGCACGGCGCAGGCGTAGCGGCCGATCGTGTTCAGGGCCTCGGGGTCATTCGGCAGCTTGTGCAGCACCGTGGCGTAGCCGGCGATCCCTGTGCCGAGGTCGCCGGAGCGGATGCCGGCGCGGGCGATCATGCGCGCGGCGTCGGTGTTCGACGGATCGATCGAAGCCACGTGCTTCGCGGCGTCGAGCGCGTCCGCTTCCTTCCCTTGCTTGTCGTAGAAGCGCATGGCCACCATGTGCGCGGCCAGGAAATTCGGATCGGCCGTCGTGGCCGCGCGCAGCGACGCGTCCGTCTTCGCCGTGTCGTTCGCCGCCATCGCTTCCACCGCGTCGGCGAACGAGTTCAGCGCCCCCGCCTGCGTCAGCGGCCGGGACGGCAGCTTCAACTTGGCGCTCACCGCCTGCACCACGCCTTCGATGGCCGTGGCGGCGTCGGGGCCGTGCAGCGGCTCGGTGAAGACCGTCACGTCGGGGCCGGCGACGTCGGCGACGCGCAGCTCCGGAAAGCCGCGCAGGATCTCCAGCGAGGCGCTGTGGATCGTCGCGGCGCGCGGAGCCACCGCGGGATCGCCGTCGCGCACGCTGACCACGATCTTGCGCGGCGTCGCCGCCGACGCCGGCGGCAGCGGCTTCGGCGCAGTCGCCGCGCTCAGGTGCGCGGGGCGCCTGTTCATCATCACCACGCCCGTCGCCGCAATCGCCGCGACCACGACGGCCGTCATCGTCGCAAAGATCAGCCGCCGCTTCTTTCTCGCCGCGATCTCCGCCTGCTGCCGCGCTTCCTCCTCGGCGGCCGCGGCCTCGAGCGCGGCCGTGTCGATCTGCGTCTTCGTCTCGCTCTTCGGCTCGGGCGCGACGATCTCGTACAGCTTCATGCCCCCGCGCGCGCCGACGTCGTGCAGGCGCACGCTTCCGCGCGCGCGCTTCGCCAATTCCTCGGTGACGTAGAGCCGCGAGGCCGGCAGCGACTGCATCACCTCGAAGCCTTTCGTCACCGCCTCGCCGACGACCTCGCCGTCCTTCGTCATGACGTCGCCGCAGTGCAAAAGCATGCGGATGGGGACTTGGTCGCCTTCCTGCTGCGAGACGTCGAACTCCGCCTTGCGCCCCGCTTCGAGCGCGCTCTCCAGCGTCGGCAGCTCCGCGACCACGCGCGGCCCGAACGGATCGACCACCTCGCCTTCGAACAGATACACCGCTTCGCCGATGATCTGCTGCAGCCGCGCCGCGGCCTTCGCGGCGGGAAGGTGATCGCGCTCCAGCTCGACGTAGCCCTCGATGTCGGCGAGCAGCAGGATGGAGTTGCGCGGCCGCGAGGCCAGCTGCGCCGGCGTCGGCGCCACGCCGAGGCGGGCGATCTCCGCGGCGTACTTCATGGCCTCGGCGTCGGCGGCGACCACCTCCTCGACGAAGGCCCGCCCGTCCTTGAAGCGGCGGAAGGGATCTTTGAACAGGCACTTCCCCATCAGCGCCAGCATGGTGTTGTCGATCTTCGCGTTGAGCGACTGCGGATTCGGCGGCTGCTCGCCGACGATCTTCCTGGCGATCTCCGCCGCCGTCAGCCCCTGGTACGCGGCCCGTCCCGTGGCCATCTCGAACAGCACCAGGCCGAGCGAGAAGATGTCGGTCTGCATCGTCGTCGGCTGATTCGTGATCTGCTCCGGGGCCATGTAAGCGACGGCGCGCTCGTCGCCGCCGCGCTGCTGGAACGCGGACGACGCCGATTCCTTCCGCTGCACGAACGTGGCGAGGTTGAAGCCGCCGAGCTTGGCCTGTCCGTTGGCCATGAGCAGCACCGCGTCGCCGCCGACGTTGCCGTGGATCACGCCCTTGGCGTGCAGGAGCTTCAGGGCGTCGCCGATCTGGTAGGCGACGCGGAAGAACGTCTCGCGGTCGACCGGCTTGCCGTGCACGGCCGCGGCGATCGGCTGTCCGTCGACGAAGTCCATGACCAGGATCAGGGCGTCGCCGGCCGGGACGACCTCGACGATGTTGACGAGCGAGCTGTGGTAGAGCGCCGCGCCGACACGGACCTCGCGCAGCAGGGCATCGCGCTTGGCGGCGTCGCGCGGAAGCTGCCGGGCCAGGATCTTGACCACGACCTGGCGGCCGTTGCGCGTGTCCTCGGCCTTCCAAACCGAATTGCCGAGGCGCTCGCCGAGGCGGTACTGCAGCAGCAGCGTGTCAGGCGATTCGTTCGTGGACATGAGGAGGTTATTTTAACCGGCGCCGTTGCCAATGCGGATCAGTTCGGCACCGCCTTCGACCGTCTGCCCCGCCTCGACGAAGACCTCGTCGACGACCCCGTCGGTCGGCGCCTGGATCTCGTTCTCCATCTTCATGGCCTCGAGGACGAGCAACCCCGCGCCCTTGGCCACGCTCTCGCCTTTGGCGACCATCACGCGCACGATGCGTCCGGGCATCAGGGCCTTGATCACGCCGTGGCCGCCCATGTCGTCCTCGGCGCGGCGGCGCATCAGCGACAGCGGATCGTGGATCTCCACGACGTAGGCCGCTCCGCTGAGCGAGATCTGATGCGTGTGCCCGTCGCGGTGATGCATGAGCGCGTACTGCGTGCCGTCCTCGAGCCGCAGCGAGCGGATGTACGGGCCGGCCGCGCCGAGGTCGACGTGCATCGTGCGCTCGCCGAGCTTCACGCGGTAGCCGCCGCCGTGGCGTTCGACCTCCACCGGCGTGTCGACACCCTTGTGCCGGGCCACGAACCTCATCGCAGCGCCTCCACGCGCGCCGCGCGCTTCCACCGCGACTCGCTCTCCTCGGGGAGCTGGATCTGCTGCGACTCCTCGAAGGCCATGATCGCCGCCGCGGCGATGGCGGCGTCGACGTGGCCGTCAGCCGCTTCCAAGGACATCTGCGGGAGCACGCGGTCGATGAAGCCGGTGTCGAACTTCGCGGCGCGGAAGTCGGGGTGATCCATGATGAAGCGGAAGAACGGGATCGTCGTCTCGATGCCGTCGACGCGGTACTCGACGAGGGCGCGGCGCATGCGCTCGATCGCTTCCGCGCGCGTCGGCGCGTGCGCGATGAGCTTCGACAGCATCGGATCGTAGAAGACCGGCACGTTGTAGCCGGTGTAGACGCCGTTCTCGTTGCGCACGCCCGGACCCTGCGGGAGGTTGAGGTAGCGGATCACGCCCGGCGACGGCGCGAACTTCCGCGACGGATCCTCGGCGTAGATGCGGCACTCGATGGCGTGCCCGCTCGGCGTCAGCTCGTCCTGCTTGAGCGAAAGCTTCTCGCCGCGCGCGACGCGGAGCTGCTCCTTGACAAGATCGACGCCCCAGACCATCTCCGTGACCGGGTGCTCGACCTGCAGGCGCGTGTTCATTTCGAGGAAATAGAACTGGCGGTCCGGCCCCATGAGGCACTCGATCGTGCCGGCGGAGAAGTAATTCACCGCGGACGCGGCTTTCACGGCCATCGCGCCGAGGCGGGCGCGGAGGTCGTCGTCGACCACGGGGGACGGGCACTCCTCGACGACTTTCTGATGCCGGCGCTGCAGCGTGCACTCGCGCTCGCCGACGTGGACGATGTTGCCGTGCTGGTCGCCGACGATCTGCACTTCGATGTGCCGCGGCGAGGCGACGAATTTCTCCGCGTAGACGGAGCCGTCGCCGAAGAACGACTGGGCCTCGCTGGTGACGCGGTCGAAGGCGCCACGCAGGTCGGCCTCTGCTTCGACGAGGCGCATCCCTTTGCCGCCGCCGCCGGCGCTGGCCTTGATCATGATCGGATAGCCGGAGCTCCGCGCGAAGTCGGCGATCTCGTCGACGGAGCGGACCGCTTCGGTGAGGCCGGGAACGACCGGCACGCCGGCCGCCTGCATCCGCTGCCGCGCCTCGGTTTTCGAGCCCATGGCCTCGATCGACTCCGGCGACGGGCCGATGAAGATGAGGCCTTCGTCGCGGCAGGCGCGCGCGAAGCCGGCGTTCTCGGCGAGGAACCCGTAGCCGGGATGGATAGCCTCGGCGCCGGTCTTCTTCGCGGCGTCGAGGATGCGGTCGATGCGGAGGTAGCTGTCGCGCGACGGCGCCGGGCCGACGGGCATGGCCTGATCGGCGAGGAGCACGTGCAACGCGGCGCGGTCGGGCTCGGAGTAGACGGCCACGGTCGGGTAGCCGAGCTCGCGGCAGGCGCGGATGACGCGCACGGCGATCTCGCCGCGGTTGGCAATGAGGACCTTCACGCGGGCCGCATTGTAATAAGATGCCCCGCCCATGAGTGAGTCGGCCGTCACAGACCAGAAATCGCAGATCTTGAGCGGTGTGGTGAAAACGCTGCTCGACGACCTGCGCACCGGCGTCGGCGACCGCGACCGCCGCCGCCAGGTCGAGGAGTGGATGCGCACGCTGGCCGAGAAGTACCCGGAGTTCCAGATCGAGACCGGCCTGCGCGACTACTATCTGGCCGAGGCCGAGCGCCTGCGCGCGGAGTTCGTCAAGGCGACGGAGATGAGCGAGAAGCTGTCGCTGGCGCGCTCGATCGAGTCCTTCCTCGACCGCGCGGCGGAGTACGACCGCCGGGCCAGCGAGCGCTAGCAGGCACGGCCGGCGGCGTTGCTTGCCCAAGGCCGCCGCACGATCTTCGCCTGAGGCGTGTTCTGCCGCGCGGACCCCTAGCCCGCAGCCGTGCCATAATTACCGGGGTTCAGCACAACTCATGAACGTCGAGAAGGGCACCAGCCTCGGCCCGTACGAGATCGTTGCGCACATTGGCAAGGGCGGGATGGGGGACGTGTGGCGGGCCCGCGATCAGCGGATCGGCCGTGACGTCGCCGTGAAGGTGCTGCCCGCCGCGTACGCGCCCGGCGACCCGCGCGTGAAGCGCTTCGCCCAGGAGGCGCGCGCGGCCGGGGCGCTGAACCATCCGGGGCTGGTGACGATCTTCGACGTCGGCTCGACCGACAGCGCTCCCTACATCGTCATGGAGCTCCTCGAGGGCCGGACGATGCGCGAGCTGCTCGACGACGGCAAGGGCGCGCTGCCGCTGCGGAGAGCCCTCGACTACGCCATCCAGGCCGCGTCGGCGCTCGCGGTCGCGCACGAGAAAGGGATCGTGCATCGCGATCTGAAGCCGGAGAACCTCTTCGTCACGGCCGAAGGACGGCTGAAGATCCTCGACTTCGGTCTGGCCAAGCTCGCCGAAGAGGTCGCCGACGGTCCGGCGCTGAAGCGCCTCACCGCCACCGGCATGGTCGTCGGCACGCCGGGATACATGTCGCCCGAGCAGGTGCGCGCGCAGCCGTTCGATCACCGCACCGACCTCTTCTCCCTCGGCTCGGTGCTGTACGAGATGCTCTCCGGCCGGCGCGCCTTCGAAGGCGAAAGCGCCGTGGAGACGATGAACGCGATCCTCACCGACGAGCCGCCGCCGCTGCTCGAGCTCAACCCCGAGCTGCCGCCCGTGCTCGGCGCGATCGTCCGCCACTGCATGGAGAAGAGCCCGCGCGAGCGCTGCCAGTCGGCGCGCGACCTCGTCTTCAACCTCGAGATGCTGCCCGGCAGCGCCGAGCACCGGACCGGCCAGGTCAAGGCCGTGCCGGAAAAGAAACCGTGGCCGTGGCGCGCCGTCACGGCCGCCGCCGCCGTCCTGGCGCTTGCCGGCGCGGCGGTGCTGATCCGCGGCGGCGGCTCTCCTCCCCCGCACGCGCGGACCTACAAGCAGCTGACGTTCCGGGAGGGGCTGGAGATCTTTCCGACGCTCTCGCCGGACGGGAAAACGTTCGCCTTCGCTTCGTCGGCGTCGGGCAACTCCGACATCTACGTCCAACGCGTCGATGCCCGGACGCCGGTCGACATCACCGCCGACAGCGCCGCCGACGACTCGGAGCCGGCCTTCTCGCCCGACGGATCGCAGATCGCCTTCCGTTCCGAGCGCGACGGCGGCGGCATTTACGTGATGGGCGTGACCGGCGAGTCGGTCCGGCGCCTCACCGACTTCGGCCACAACCCGTCGTGGTCGCCGGACGGCACGCGCCTCGTCGTCTCCACCGAAGGCATCGGCGTGCGTCCGAACACGCACGGCTATTACGGCGAGCTGTGGATCGTCGACGCCCGCAGCGGCACGCGGCGTCCGCTCGTGCAGCGCGGCGTCGGCGGACCCGACTTCGGCCGCCAGAGCGACGCCGTGCAGCCGAGCTGGTCGCCGCATGCGAAGCGCATCGCCTTCTGGGGCTTCTCCACCTGGCCGGGCCAGCGCGACATCTGGACGATCGATCCCGAGGCCCCGCAGCCGAAGACGACCGTCGTCCGCGTCACTTCCGATCCCTACCTACACTGGAACCCGGTCTGGTCGCCGGACGGGAAGTACCTCTACTTCGGCAGCGACCGCGACGGAACGCTCAACCTCTGGCGCGTGCCGATGGACGAGGAGACGGGAAAGCCGACCGGGTCGGCGGAACCGCTGTCGCTGCCCGCACCGATCAACGGCAACTTCAGCTTCTCGCAGAAGGGAGACCTCGTCTTCACATCGGTGGCCCGGATGTACCGCCTGGTGGCGCTGCCGTTCGACACGAAGAGCCTCACCGTCGGAGCGCCGCGGCCGCTGTTCGGCGGATCGGAGGAGATCCTGACCTTCAAGGCCTCGCCGGACGGACGTCAGATCGCCTTCACCACCGCCGGCGCGCAGGAAGACCTCTTCATCGTCGATGCCGACGGCACGCGGCTGCTGCAGTTGACGAACGACCCGGCGCGGGACCGCGGCGTGACGTGGTCGCAGGACGGCAAGGTCCTCTACTTCTATTCGAATCGCGGCGGCGGCACGAACCAGCTCTGGAGCATCCACACGGACGGCAGCGCGCTCACGCAGATCACCGACGACGCCGACTTGAAAGCGGCCGGCGCGCACGGCATCTACTGGCCCGACGTCGGACCGGACGGGAAGACGCTCACGGCGAATACCGATCGCGACGGCGTCTTCGTCCACCTCGATCGCCCGCACGGACGGCGGATCGAGCCCTACAGCCGGAACTTTCCGCCGTCGCTGCAAGTCAGCATGACCTGGTCGCCCGACGGCACGCGGCTTCTCGGCACGATCGCAGGGAAGCCGTCGATCTATTCGCTGCCGGCGCGGCGCTACGAGGCCGTCCTCGACCGCGGCCACTCCTCGCAATGGCTCGGCGACGGGCATCACGCCGTCTTCTTCGACAACGGCGCGATCGGCCTGCTCGATCTCGACACGCGCCAGGTGACGAGGCGCAACGTCACGCCGCCGCCGGGCGTGGAGCTCGACAACGAGGCCATCTGGCCGCGGGTGTCGAGAGACGGGACGACGATTTACACCGTTCAGACGCTGGAGCAGGGCGACGTCTGGATGCTGCACTTCGAAAAGTAAGCGAGATCGCGCGCCACCAGGCTCGTCACCTCGCGCCGGCGCTGCAGGAGAAAGAAGTGATCGCCGGGAACGGTGTGCACGGCGAAGACCGCCGTGGTGTGCGCGCGCCAGGCCGCCACGTGATCGAGCGGAACTTCGTCGTCGTCCGCGCCGCGAAAGGCGACGATCGGCGATTCGAGCGGCGCGCCGGCGACGTACGCGTCCGTCTCGACGGCGCGGAAGTCGGCCCGCAGCATCGGCAGGAAGAGGTCGACGAGCTCCGCGTTCGCCAGCACGTCCGCGGGCGTGCCGTTGAGGCGATGCAACTCGGCCAGGAGCTCCTCGCGCGGCAGCGCATGCAGCGGCGCGTGCGGCAACGGCAGCTCCGGCGCGCGGTGGCCGGAGACGAAGAGGCAGCACGGCGGCGGATGGCCGCGCTCGCGCAGCGCGCGCACGGCTTCGAAGCCGACCAGCGCGCCCATGCTGTGGCCGAAGAGCGCGTACGGCGGCTCGGCGACGGAGAGCAAGGCCTCGCTGACCGCGCGCGCCAGGCGGCCGGCGTCGTCGATGGCCGGCTCGGCGATGCGGCGCTCGCGGCCGGGAAGATTGACGGTCCAGACCTCGACGTCGTCGGGCAGATCGGCGGGCCAGTCGCGGAACACCGCCGCGCCGCCGCCTGCGAACGGCAGGCAGAAGAGCCGCACGCGCGGCGAGGCCCGGCTGCGAAGCGGCGAGACCCACGCCTGCGTCACGACGGCGCGCTCTCGTGCGCCCGGCGAACGCTGAGCGGCCGCATGTCCGTCCACACCTCCTCGATGTAGGCGAGGCATTCCTCTTTCGTCCCCTCCTTGCCGGCGGCGGTCCAGCCGGGCGGGAGGTCGCGGTCGAGCGGCCAGATCGAGTACTGCTCCTCGTGGTTGACGACGACGCGATAGGCGTTCTCCATCTCGATCTCCTTCACGTGACGACTCGGTGTTTCTCGCGCGGAATGGGGGCGATGCGCGGCCCGTCGTCAGGCGGCGGCGGGGCCTCGCGCGACTCGAGCAGCGCGGCCTGCTCGGCGATCGTGGCGGCCTCGAAGACGGCGCGCAGCGGCAGCTCGACGTTGAAGGCCCGGCGGATGCGGGAGACGAGCTGCGTGGCCCGCAGGGAATGGCCGCCGACGGTGAGGAAGGCCTCGTGCACGCCGACGCGCTCGAGGCCGAGCAGCTCCTGCCAGATGGCGGCGAGCTTCCTCTCCGTCGCCGTGCGCGGCCCGACGAAGGCGTCGTCCGGCTCGGGGCGGCCGGAGCCCGGCTCCGGCAATCGGCAGCGGTCGACCTTGCCGTTCTCGTTGAGCGGCAGCGCGTCGAGGGCCTCGATCGCCGCCGGCTCCATGTACGCGGGAAGCTCGGCGCGCAGCGACTGCCGCAGCGCCTCTTTCCAGCGCGGCGGCGCATCGGCGCGCAGGACGGCGTAGGCGACGATGCGCTTGCCGCCGACGGGATCGTCGCGCAGGACGACGACGGCGTGGCGGATGAACGGCGACTCCACGATGCGGCGCTCGATCTCCGGCAGCTCGATGCGGAAGCCGCGCAGCTTGACTTGATGATCGTAGCGTCCGAGGAACTCCACGGCGCCGCCGGCGCGGCGGCGTACGCGGTCGCCCGTGCGGTACATGCGCGCGCCGGCGGCGGAGGAGAACGGATCGGGAAGGAAGCGCTCGGCGGTCAGCGCGGGCTGGCGGTGATAGCCGCGAGCGAGGCCGTCGCCGCCGAGGAACAGCTC
>JBKOUP010000339.1:0-9345 GCA_046723495.1 Acidobacteriota bacterium | reverse complement strand
CCGGGGAGATGGGCAGGCTGATCGGAGCCGTGCAATCATGGCGCTTCCGGCCGGCCACGCAGAACGGCGTGCCGGTGACTTCGCGATTCACGGTGGACATCAACGTTGAGTGAGACCGAGCGCATCGTCTGCGTCGCCTGCAGTCACGAGATCGACGCGGCGGCGAAGGTCTGCCCGTACTGCGGCGCCGATCCGCGCAGCGGTCAGAAGGCCGACACCGAGGCCGTGCTGCAGGAGATGTTTCCGCCGAAGGTCGAGCCGAAATCGCGCAGCGTGGTGGAGTACGCGCGGCAGCGGCAGGGCGTCGTGGCGGTGCTCGGTGCGTTCCTGGTCGTCCTTCTGCTCACCGCGCTGCACGGCTTCGTCACCCGGCGCAACGAGAGCGCCGTCAGCGCCAACGCCGCCGTGCCGCTCACGGACGTGACGGACCTCGGCAATCAGGCCGACGAGACGAAGCCGCAGTCGATGCCCGATCTGAAGTTCCAGTACGATGGACGCCCGCAGACGATGCGTACACTGATCGTCGAGCCGGGAGCGGTGGCGCCGCCGGCGCCCACGTCCACGCAATGACTCTGGCCCTCCTCATCATCACCGTCGCCCTCGTGGCCTGGCTCCTGATCTGGATGCTGTCGCAGAAGCCGGCCACGAGCGCGCAGCAGCTCATCCATCAGCATCGCTACGCGGAGGCGGCGGCCGCGGCGGATCGCGATCCGCTGCACCGCGCCGAGGCCTTGAAGCTGCTCGGGCGATTCGACGAGGCCATCGCTTCGTACCGCCGCTCCGACGATCCCGCCGCCGCCGAGGGGATCGCCCTCTCTCTCGCCCACCTCGGCCGCGATCTCGACGAGGCCGCGCGCCTGATGGAGCAGAACATCGCCCTGCATCCGCAGATCCAGGAGTTCCAGGCCCTCGCCCTGGCGTACATCTTCCTGCGCGCCGGCCGCCGCGACGAGGCGCTGCGCATCTACCGCGACAACGCCGAGCTGCTCGAGACGCGCTTCCGCGACGACTACACCGACCCCGACCCGCTGCTGGCCGAAACGCTGGTGATGTACGCCGCGCTGGCCGAGGCCAACGGCGACAGCGCGCGCGCCCAGACGCTGCGCGGGCGGGCGGCGGAGTGGGCGCCGGGGAGCGTTTGGGAGCGCCGTCGTCCCGACGGCCGGCAGTGAGGCGTCTCGCCTCACAGGCGGCGGGACGCCGCCCGGCCAGCTGGCGAGGACGCCAGCGCTCCCCGGTGAAAGTCCCCCCGAATCTTCTGCATCGCATTCGCCGCCGCGATCGGGTGCACGCGATTCGTGAGCAGCACGAAGATCCGCTCGCGGTCGATCCACACCGATGTCCCGGTGAAGCCGGTGTGGCCGAACGCGTCCGCTGACAGCATCGACGTCGCCGCAGAGCCGGGCGTCGGCGTGTCCCAGCCGAGGTGCTCGGCGGCGAGATCGCGCGGGACGAGCTCGCCGTTCGTGAACGCCTGCGCGAGGCGGAAGACGGCGCGTGCTGTCGCGAAGAGGCCCGCGTTGCCGGCCGTGCCGTTGCCGAGGTGATGCGAGTTGCCGTCGTGCGTCTCGCCCCAGATCAGCGTCTGGCGGAAACCGTCGAAGGCGATCTTCCGCTCCGCGCACATGCGCATCTCCCAGCGCTGGCCCCACTCCGTCGCGGCGATGCGCGGTCTGAGCCGGGCGGGAGGGCGGAAGAGGGCGTCGACGCCGAGCGGCTTCAGGATGCGCGCGTCGGCGAGGGCGACGTAGTCGCCGTACAGCCGCTGCAGCGCGTACCAGAGCAGCACGAAATTGAGATCGGAGTAGACCCTCCCGGTCGCGCCGCGGCCGTGATCGTGAATCGCCTGCAGCGGATCGGGGAACGCGTACAGCGGAAGCCAGGCGATCAGGCCGGACGAATGCGTCAGCAGCGAGCGGTAGGTGAAGCCTTCGACGCGGTCGTCGAGCGCGATCCGGCCTTCGGCGACGGCCTGCAAAATTAGCGTCGCCGTGATCAACGGCTTCGTCAGCGAGGCAACGTCGAAGATCGTCTCGACCGTCGCGGGGATCCGCAGCGGCACCGCCACGGCGTGACCGAGCGCACCCTCGGTAACGAGGCCCGAAGACGTTCCCACCGCCCACGCCGCGGCGGGGAAGCTGCCGATGTCGATCTCGCGCTGCAGAAACTCCGCGATCATGGAAGTGCACTAGAACGACTGCGCGTTCTCTCTGTCAACTTGCACGGCAACGCGCGGGTGCTACCATCCGCCACCAATCCGAAATGTTTCGTCTCGAAAAGCTAGAAATACACGGTTTCAAGTCCTTCTACGACCCCGCAAACCTCAGCTTCCCCGCCGCGATGACCGCGGTCGTCGGGCCGAACGGCTGCGGGAAATCGAACATCTGCGACGCCATCATCTGGGTGCTTGGCGAGAACCGGGCCTCGCATATCCGCGGCGAGACGATGGACGACGTCATCTTCCAGGGCTCGGCGCGGCGCCGGCCGCTGTCGATGGGCGAGGTCACGCTGACCCTCGGCACGTCGAACGGCGACAGCAACCATCCGATGGCCGACGACGGCCGCATCGTGATCAACCGCCGCGTCTTTCGTACCGGCGAGTCGGAGTTCCGCCTGAACGGCAAGCGCGTCCGGATGAAGGACATCTCCGACATCCTGATGGACACCGGCCTCGGCATCCGCAACTACTCGGTGATGGAGCAGGGGAAGATCGATCTGATCCTCTCCAACAAACCGCAGGACCGGCGGCGGCTGATCGAAGAGGCCGCGGGCATCACGAAGTACAAGACCAAGCGCCGGGCCGCGGAGCTGAAACTGGAGGAGACGCAGCAGAACTTGCTGCGCATCGACGACACGCTCTCCGAGGTAACGCGCAATCTGAACTCGCTCAAGCGCCAGGCCGGAAAGGCGCGGCGGCATCGGGAGCTGAGCGAGCAGCTCTCCACCGCGAAGTGCTCGCTCTACCGCGGGCGCATCGTCGCCGCCGAGGCCGAGCAGCTCGCCGCCGAGCAGGGCGTGGCCGACGCGCAGGCGTCGGAGAGTGAGCTCTCCGCGCAGCTCGCCAATGACGAGGCGGAGCTCGCCGAGAACCGCACGCTCCTCGGCGAGCGCGCCGCGCGGGCGTCGTCGCTGCGCGAGGAGATGGCCTCGCTGTCGGGCGACGTGGAGCGCCTGCGCTCGTTTCTCCAGCAGTCCGAGACGAACCTCGGCGATCTCGTGCAGCGCATCGAATCGGGGCGCGCGCAGATCGCTTCGCTCGAAGAAGAAGCGAGCGAACAGCAGGCCCTGCTCGACGAGAAGTCGCAGGCCCTCGACGCCGCGCGCGGCGAGCGCAACCGCCTGCGCGAGATCGCCGATCAGCTCGAGCGCGAGCGGCAGGAAACGTCGGACGAGGTGCGCCAGTACGAGAAATCGCTGACGGATTCGCGCGAGTCGCTGATGCGCACGATCGCCAAGATCTCCGAGGCCCGCAACCAGGTGCACCAGATCGAGATCGCCGTCGAGAAGTGCGAGTTCTACCTGTCGAAGCTGAGCGAGAGCGCGCGGCGCGCGCTGGAGAGCCGCGACGGCGCGGCCGCGCTGGTCGGCGAGTGGGAGCAGCAGCTGCGCGACGCGGAGCAGGCGCTCGTGGCGGCGCAGCACGCCGCCCGCGACGCCGTGGCCCGGCGCGACGAACTGACATCGCGTCGCGATGAGATGCGCGAGTCGCTGGCCTCGGCGCGCGATGCTGTGTCGCAGACGACGTATCGCATCGACTCGCTGCGGACGTTGTTGACGTCGCTCGAATCGCAGGACGAGGAAGTGCGCCGCGCGATCCTGGAGCTGATCCCGAACGCGACGGCCGCGGCCGAGGCGGTGCGCGCCACCGAGGGGTTCGAGGCCGCGCTCGACACGCTGCTGCGCGACGTGTCGAAGGCCGTCGTCGTCGACGACGCCCAGACGGCGCACGGCGCCATCGCCCGCCTGCGCGAGCGCGGCGCGGGGCGGGGCGCGTTCATCACGCTCGATTACGAGTCCGCGGGCGAAGGCTCGCGGCGCGGCAACGCGGCCTACGCCGTCGTCGGCGACGGCGCCGTCCCCGACGCCATCCGCAACGCCATCCCCGAGGCCTACATCGTCGGCTCGCTGCGCGAGGCCATCGAGCGCGCCAAGGAGCGGCCGAGCGCGACGTTCGTCACGCTCGAAGGCGACATCGTCCGCGGCCCGCTGATCATCGGCGGGCGTCTCGAAGGAGCGACGCCGGGCGTCTTCTCGCTGAAGCGGCAATTGTCAGACCTCGAAGCGCACCTCGGCTCGGCGGAGTCGCGCGCCAGCGGCATCGCCGCGGAATTGCAGTCGGTCGAGGAGGAGCTCCGCGGCGCCGACGACACGCGCATCCTGGCCGAGGAGCGCGCCCGCGGCGCGGAGCAGGAGCTGCGCGAGCGGCGCAATCAGTTCGAGCGCGCCGGCGCGGAGCTGCAGCGCTTCGAGAAGGATCTCGCCGTCGCCTCCGAGGAGCAGACGCTGTACGTCGAGGAGAAAGAGCAGCTCATCGCCCGCAAGACCGCGGCCATCGACGAGCTGCAGCGCCTCGAGCAGCACGAGCGCGACACGCACGAGATCATCCGCCAGCACGAGGAGAAGCTGACGGTGTCGCGCGCGGCGTTCGAGCAGGTGACGGAAGTGGCCTCGAAGGCGCGCGTCGACGTGGAGACGGCGGCGGGGAACGTGAACTCGATCGCCCGCGAGCACGAGAATCTGTCGCGCATCGTCGTCTCCCTCGGCTCGCGGGCCACGCAGCTGCATCAGGAGATCGAGTCGCTGGCGCGGAAGAAGAGCGACACCGAGGCGGCCGTGGAGCAGTCGCGCGAGGAGCTCGACGCGGCGCTGTCGAGACTGCACGAGGTCTCCGAGGTGCGCGTGGCCTTGGAGGCGGAGGTCGCGGACCTCGAGGCGCGCGTGCAGGAGCTGCAGTCGCGGGCCGTGAATTCGCGCGAGCAGTGGAACACGGCGAAGGACGCGCTGTTCGAATCGGAGCGGCGCGCGGACCGGTCGAAGTCGGCGTTCGACCTGCTGCGCGAGCAGATCGCCCTCGACCTGCACGCCGGCATCGATGCCTTGGCCGAGGTCGAGCCGCCGGCGGACGACGAGGCGCGCTTCGCCCTCGAGTCGGAGGTCGCCAAGCTCTCCGATCAGATCGAGAAGATCGGGCCGGTGAACGTGCTGGCCATCGAAGAGCATCAGGAGCTCGAGCAGCGGGAGTCGTTCCTGCGCACGCAGCGCGACGACCTCGTGCAGGCCATCGAGTCGCTGCGCGGCACGATCCGCAAGATCAACCTGACGTCGCGCGAACTGTTCCGCGAGGCCTTCGCGGCGGTGAACGTCTACTTCGGCGAGATCTTCTCGTCGCTCTTCGGCGGCGGCGCGGCGAAGATGCAGCTGCTCGACGAAGAGGACATCCTGGAGAGCGGCATCGAGCTGGTGGCGCAGCCGCCGGGGAAGAAGAATCAGTCGATCGCGCTGCTCTCCGGCGGCGAGCGCGCGCTCACCGCGCTGGCGCTGCTGTTCGCGATCTTCCGCTACAAGCCGTCGCCGTTCTGCATTCTCGACGAGGTCGACGCGCCGCTCGACGAGATCAACAACGAGCGCTTCGTGCGCCTGGTGCGGGACATGTCGCGCGACACGCAGTTCATCGTGATCACGCACTCGCGGCGGACGATGGAAGCGGCCGACATCCTCTACGGCGTGACGATGGAGGAGGCGGGCTGCTCGCGGCTGGTGTCGGTGAACTTTGCCGAAGTCGAAGCGTAGACGATGCTCGATGGGGAGATTCACGTCCTCTACACCACGCTGGAGGGCGACGCCGGCGAGCTCCTGGCGCTGCTCGACGAGGAGGAGCGCCTGCGCGCCGCGCGCTACCGCACGGCCGTCCTGCAGCGGCGCTTCATCGCCGGGCGCGCGTTCCTGCGCACGGTTCTGGGAACGGTTCTCGACGTCGATCCGCGGCAGCTCCGCTTCGGCTACGGGCCGGCGGGAAAGCCGTTCCTCGATGCTCCGCTCCGCTTCAACCTCTCGCACAGCGACGACATGGCCCTGCTGGCGCTGAGCGCAGGCGGCGAGATCGGCGCGGACATCGAGCGCATCCGGCCGGATCTCGAGCATGGCGCGCTGGCCCGGCGTTTTTTCTCGCCGAGCGAGGAGTCGTGGCTCTCCGCCGTTCCGGCGCACGAGCGCGCCGCGGCGTTCTGCGACTGCTGGACGGCGAAGGAGGCGTACATCAAAGGGCGCGGCGACGGGATGAGGTTTCCGCTCGATGCCTTTCACGTCCTCCCCGGCCGCGGCGAGCAACTCGACTTCGAGGTTTACGGCGACCCGCGGGAGAGCGCGCGCTGGTCGGTCCGCCACGTCCTGCGCACGGCCGAATACCGCGCCGCCATCGCCGCCGAGGGGGGAGAACAGCGCGTTGACGTTCGGCGCTGGCCGTTCAGGAGCTAGGGGGCGACGGCAACCACAGCGCGGCGAGATCGAGCTCGACGGCGTCGAAGGGCTCGGCGCGGACTTTGTCATCGCCGCCGTAATTACCGGCGACGACCCACCGGTCGCCGTCGAGACGAAGAACCTCGAGTGTTTTCGCCGTAGCGTCGACGAGCCATACGTGCTTCACGCCGTATTCGGCGTATCGCGGCAATTTGATGACGCGGTCATGCCGCGCATTGCCCGGCGACTGGATCTCGCAAACCCAATCCGGAACGACCGTACAGCCGGTCGTGTCCGGATACTCCGGCATTCGTTCGCGCCGCCACCCAGCGAGATCGGGCACCATGTGGCGCCCTTTGAGGTCCAGCTGCGGTTCGGTGACGATCCACCAGCCGCCGGGGCCATCGTCGCCATCGTCGAAAGCCCGGCCGAGGCGGCGTTCGAGCATCGAGTTCGCGCGTGCGTGTGGCGCGGCCGGCCGTGGCCAGGTGTACAACTCCCCGTCGATCAATTCGGCAACGAGGTTCTCCGGAACCTTGAGAAGGTCCTCGTACGTCGCGCCGCGGTGTACCGGGTTGCTGCTCACGCGCCGATGATACCTCGGCGTCAGGCGCTGGCCCGCACCACCACGACCTCCCCGTCCGGCTGCGTGACCAGGCGGACGATTGAAGCGTCGCTGACCTCGGCGAGCTTGCGCTCGTTGCCGCAATGCGGGCAGTTGCCGAGGGCGGGGGTGGCGCCGGTGGGGACGAACTGGAAGCGCTCGTTGCTGCAGTGGTCGCAGAGCTCGCGCACGACGTCGTAGTGGAACAGCGGCAGGCGGTCTCGCGACATGGGCGGGCGGACTCTACCGGACCGGCCGCGGCTCGTTTGTGAGCTGGCTCACGATCCACGCGGCAACGAGACCGACGGCGGCGGAGGCGACGACGTCGCTCGTCCAATGGCGGAAAGCGAGGATGCGCGAGAGGCCGACGCCGAGGGCCAGGATGACGGCGGCGACGCGCAGCGCGCGCGACGGCGAGAGGAACAGGAGCACGCCCGCCAGCGCGAAGGCGCCGACGGTGTGGCCGCTCGGGAATGACGTGGCCGAGGCGCGGGCATGCTGGAACGGACCGAGCCACAGCTCCGGACGCGTCCGGCCGGCGGCGTATTTGATGATCTGCGCGAGGAGCCCGCCGCCGGCGCCGGCGATCGTCATCGCCAGCGCGTACTGCTTCCAGCGCGGAACGTCGTACGCGACGCCGGCGAGATAGAAGAAGAGGATGATCATCGCCGGGTTCATGCCGCCGCCGAAGCGGTTGGCGATGCGGATCCAATCCTGCACGGCGCCGGATTGGATGCGCTCGGCCCAGGCAGTGATCGGGGCGTCGGCGAAGCGCCACGTCAACGCCACGACGGCCGCGGCGATCGCGGCGAAAGCGATGAGTACGCGCGGCGGGAAACTCGCGCGCAAACGCGGCAGCCGGAAGTCGCGCGGCCGAGCACTCGAATGCATCACCGCGATGGCGAAGAGGCCGGCCAGGCACCAGAAGACGACGTCCCACCGCGGCGCTTCGCGTCCCAGGAAGGAGAGCTCGTCGATCGTGAGCGGAGCGTTGCAGCAGAGCCGGTTGACGTCGACGACCGGCTCCGGCCAGACGACGGAGAGCACGAGCAGCGCGACGAACGCCGCGGCGGCGAGGCGGCGCTTAGCGTCGATAGACATCGAACCACTTTCCGATCAGCTGCAGTTGATCGACGCGTTGAGCGCCGGCCAACGCGGGGGCGATCTCGTTCGCGCGCGCGCGGCTCGTGGCAACGACGCGGCCGCGGATCTCCGCGGCGCCGTCGGCGTAGACGACGCGCTCGAGGTCGCGCGGCATGTCGCGCGTCCAGAGGTATGGGCACCAGTAGAGGGCGATCTGATCGCCCGGCACCTGCTGGCGTGTGAGCGCGGCGACGAGCGGGCGGGTGGAGGCGAGGTCGTTCACTCGAGGCATGAGCACGATCGCGGTGTAGAGCAGGGGGACGAGCGAGGCGACGCCGACGGCGACGGTGCCAATTGTGAATGACGATCGAAGGACGATTACCAGCGCGACGGCGCCGGCTAGGGCGGTGGCGATGCAGAGGCCTTGCAGAGGGACCGGCGATTTTGCGTAGAAGAGGGCGGCGAGGGCGAGGAGGAGGATGGCGGATGAGATTGCGTTGGGGAAGCGGCGGGACGCCGCCTCTACGGCCGGCGGGGACGCCGGCGCGACTAGCAACGCCACGGCGGGGATCATGGCCATCATGTAGACGTCGAGTTTGGAGGACATCAGCGAGTACGGCACGAGCACGGCGAGGATCCAGTTCACCAGGAACGAGCGCGGGCGGGCGATCACGGCGGCCACGGCTAGGAAGAACCAGGGGAAGAGGGTTGCCGGGAGGTGGAGGAGATAGAACCACGGTGGGGCCTGGTGGACCCATGTGGCTACGGCGCGGCCGACCGTCTGCTTCACGATGACCTCGTGCGTGTAGGCCTGGCCGCCGAGGAGCATCGCCGGGATGAACCAGGCCAGCGGGATCAGCACGAGCGCGGCAATTGCCGGGAAGTAATTGCCGCGCGGGACGCGCCGGCGGCGCCACCACTCCAGAAAAAAGAGGACGATGCCGATCACCGGCGCCATCGGACCTTTGATCAGCGTGGCCACGCCGAGGGCGACGGCGCAGAGGAGGAGGGCGCGGAAGTCGTCGCGGTCGAGAAAGCGCTCCAGCAGGATGAGCCCGGCGGCGATCAGGAGGGTGAAGCTGACGTCCATCCGCGCCGTCTGCGCCGACACCCAAACCAGCAGCGACGTCCCGCAGACGAAGGCCGCCAGCGGGCCACCGCGGCGCCACAGCAACCACAGCAGCAGCGCGAAGGACAGGAGC
>JBKOUP010000063.1:0-5545 GCA_046723495.1 Acidobacteriota bacterium | reverse complement strand
AGTTGGGCCCGCGCACACTCGCGACATTCGCCGCCGGCATTGCGGCAACGCCAGTAAAACGCTTCCCCGACGTCAATGCCGGCGACGTACGCTCTGCGACCTCGAAGGAGATCACCGACGGTTCAAAGCGCTACGCATTCGGACCCTATCTATCCCTCAGTCTCGGCTTTTCCTTTGGCGGCAACGACACACCCCAAACACCGAAATAGCGATTGCCACGGCAGCATCGCTCGCAGGCCTAGGCGCAATGATTGCGACTCGGAACGCCGGCGTCCGCGCCGGCTGGATCGAGAGCGTCTCGCTCTCGGCGGCGGCGCTCCGCCGCGGTAACCTTTCAGCAGTCCAGTCGTCGGACAGTCAACCGTGCCGAACGCCGAAGAGCAGCATTATTGCAAGGTCTGCTATCGCGAAATCTCGACTGAGGCGGCGAGCTGCCTGGCCTGCACTGCCGAGTCAGCGACCAGGCGCAATGGCCATCTTGCCGTACTGCTGCTCGGTGTCGCCGGGCTTCCGGTGCTCATGATCGGCGTCTTGACATTGAATGCGCGGTTCTGTCTGGCGGGAGGACTCGTTTCCGCTGTCGCCGCGCTGCTCCACGCCGTGTCAATCATTCGCCAATGAGAATCGTCGCGGCCAGGGCCGTCGCGCGAGCTCGCTACAGCAGCATCCCCGCGATCGTCGCCGTCAGAAAATTCGCCAGCGTCCCCGCGAGCATGGCCCGCAGGCCTAGCCGCGCCAGGTCGCCGCGCCGCGTCGGCGCGAGCGAGCCGATACCGCCGATCTGAATGGCGATCGACGAGAAGTTCGCGAAGCCGCAGAGCGCGTACGTCGTGATCACGAAACTGCGCGGGTCGAGGGCGTGGGGGTTTGCCTTGATCATGTCGCCGAGCCGGGCGAAGGCGACGAACTCGTTCAGCACCATGCGCGTGCCGAGGAGGTTGCCGACGGTGACGATGTCCTGCCGAGCCACGCCCATGCACCACGCCACGCCGGCGAAGAGGTAGCCGAGCACCTTGTCGAGGCTTTCGGGGATCCACCACACCAGGCCGTGAGCGTAGCCGAAGATCCCGTTCACCAGCGCCACGAGGGCGATGAAGGCGATGAGCATGGCCAGGACATTGATCGACAGGTGTACCCCTTCGATCGCACCTCGGCCTGCGGCATCGATGATGTTGACGTCCTGCTTCGGCACGATGACTTCGACGTCGCCGCCCGTCTTCGGCTTGTCGACCTCGGGGACGATGATCTTGGCCATCATGATCGCCCCCGGCGCCGTCATGATCACCGCGGTCAGGAGGTGGATCACGTCGACCTTGGCCACGAGCACGTAGGCGGCCATGATCCCGCCGGAGATGTGCGCCATCCCCGCGGTCATGATCGTCATCAGCTCCGACATCGTCATCTCCGGCAGGAACGGCCGGATGGTCAGCGGCGCCTCGGTCTGTCCCATGAAGATCGACGCCGCCACGGACGTCGACTCGGCGCCCGAGGCACCCATGAAGCGGTTCATCATCTTGGCAAAGAACTTGACCACGACCTGCATCACGCCGAGGTAGTAGAGGACAGCGAAGATCGAGGCGATGAAGATGATCGTCGGCAGGACCTGCGTGGCGAAGATGAACATCGCCCCGGAGAACATTCCTTTCGGATCGCCGAGCGGGCCGAAGACGAATTTCGAGCCGACGGCGGTGTATCCGATCAGGTTGTTCACGACCTCCTTCAGCCGCTCGAACATGAACGCGAGAAGGTTGAAGGTGAGGAAGAGGTAGAGCGAGACGACGCCGAACGCGTACCAGACCGGGCGGCGCGCGCCGAGCGGCAAACGAATGGCGATCTGATAGATGACGATGGCGAGAACGATGAAGATCAGCGCCGCGCCCCAGCGCTCCAGCGGCAGCGCGATCGGCGCGAGCTTCTGCGCGATCCACTCCCCCTTCAGCACCGCGATGGCGATGACGATCTGCAGCAGCAGGCCCCAGAAGACGGTCTTCCAGCGGATGGCTCGCTTGTTGTTCGACAGCAGAAACGCGATGCCGAGGATGACGACAAAGCCGATCAGCGCGGAGAAACGCTCCATCTAGACACTCCCAAATCGTTGAATTGGAACCTGCGAAGCTTATACTGCGCCGCCATGATCCAGAAGATTGACGAAGCGGTGGCCTTCGTCCGCTCGCGCACCACGGTGCAACCGCGCGTCGGCCTCATTCTCGGCTCGGGGCTCGGCAACGTCGTCGATGGCATCGACATCGAGACCGCCATCCCCTACGGCGAGATCCCGGGCGCGAAGGCCTCGACCGTCCTCGGACACTCCGGCCGCATGGTCTTCGGCCGCGCCGGTGCGCTCCCGGTCGTGGTCATGCAGGGACGCGTGCACTTCTACGAGGGCTACGAGATGGACGAGGTCATGTTCCTCGCCCGCGTCGTCGGCCGCCTCGGCATCAAATCGCTCGTCGTCACCAACGCGGCCGGCGGCGTGAACACGTCGTACGTCGCGGGCGACCTGATGCTGATCTCCGATCACATCAACCTGATGGGCATCAATCCGCTGCGCGGGCCGAACATCGACGAGCTCGGCGTCCGCTTCCCCGACATGAGCGAGGCCTACCCGGAATCGCTGCGGACGAAGGCGAAGGAGGTCGCGGCGGCGCAGGGGCTGACGCTGAAGGAAGGCATCTACCTGGCCCTCTCCGGTCCGACGTACGAGACGCCCGCGGAGATCCGCGCCCTGCGCATTCTCGGCGCCGACGCCGTCGGCATGTCGACGGTCCCCGAGGTCGTGGCCATGTCGCACATGAACATCCCCGTTCTCGGCATCTCCTGCATCACCAACATGGCCGCCGGCATCCTCAAGCAGAGGCTGACGCATCAGGAGGTCATGGACACGACCGCGCGCGTGCAGAAGGAGTTCACCGCGCTGGTACTCGGCGTGCTAGCGAGGCTCGGGGAGGCGTAGTTGCACCTCATCGTCGACGTGGCCTGCAGCGAGAGCGAGCCGCCGCCGTCCGGCGCGGCGGTGATCGTGCAGCTGCGCGACACGACCTACCAGGACGCGGCGGCCAAGATCGTCGCCGAGGCGCGCGCGACGGTTCGGCGCCAGGGCGAGACGCTGGCGACGGTCACGCTCGACGCGCCGGCGGAGCGCGGCACGGTCTGGGCTCACGTCGACGTCGACGGCGACGGCGAAGTGAGCAAGGGCGACTACGTCACCAAACGCTCATTTCCCTCGCCGGCCGGCGAGGAGCGGATGCGCGTGCTGGTGAGCCGGGTTTAGCCAGCCAGCCGGCGACGGCCGCCGCGATCGGCTGTCCCGTGCGCTCCTCGATGAAGAGGAACTCGCCGGCGGTGTTGACCTCGAGGAAGACGTAGTCGTTCGACGGCGTGCGCCGCAAGTCGATGGCGCCGTAGACGAGGCCGAGCCGGCGCATGAAGGCAAAGAGCTTCTCGGTCAGCGCCGGCGGCAGCTCACACGGCGCGGTCTGGGCTTGCCCGAGGCTCATGCGGAAGTCGATCTCGTAATCGGTGCCGACGGCGCGGATCGACGCGGGGAAGATGCGGTCGCCGACGACGGTGACGCGGAGGTCGGCGGCTGCTTCGATGTACTCCTGGAAGATGACCGGCGCGACGCGCACGTGATCGAGCATGCCGAGCTCGCGCTCGCTGAGCAGGCGCGTCTCGCGCCAGATTGCGTGCGTGCAGGAGAAGGTCTTGAAGATCGTCCGGCCGAGGCCTTGCTCGGCGACGAACTGGCGCGCGGCGTCGGGGTCGGAGGTGACGAGCGTGCGCGGGATGCGCAGCCCCATCTGCGCGGCCACGTGGAGCTGCAGCATCTTCCGCGAAGCCACCTCGTCGAGCGCGGGGGGATTCATCCACGGGCACTCCATCAACTGCCAGATGCCGTTGACCGCCTCCTGCCACTCGTTCTGGGTGAAGGCGTGGACGTCGAAGTTCGGCGCGGCCGGCGGCACGGGCGCCTGCGGCCGCCGCCACCAGCAGGAGCGCGCCGCCAGGAGATCGGAGACCGCGGCGCCGGCGCTGTACTCGAGGCGCCCGACGCCGCGGTCGTCGTATTCGGCCGTCACGCTGGCCTTCTGCGGCAGCGTGGAGAGGTCGAGCAGCAGAACGTCGTCACCGCGCGCCTTCAACAACTCGATCACGCGCATGGCGTGGATGTCATCGGGATGCGAGATGACGACGATCATGATCAGCCCTGCCCCTCATCGTGCTGTTGGACCGCCTGCGCCAGCAGACGGGAGATCTCGTCGTACTGCTGCTGCAGCGCGGCCCGCTGCGCGTCGAGCTGGGCCAGCGCGTCGGCGATCTGCTGCAGCTGCTGGTCGAGCGCCATGGCCGCGTCGGCCGCCTCGCCCGCGTCGCCGGCGCCCGGCGCCTGCCGCGGCGTGGCCACGGCAAACGGGAGTCCGGCGCGGCCGCCGATGACCGGCTGAATGACCCGTCCGGGATCCGGGCCGATCGGATCGAACTGCTTGTCGAGGGCCGACTCCTTGATCGTCTCGATCAGCTCTTTCTTCGTGTCGAGGATGACTTCCTTCTTCGTGTCGAAGATCGACTCTTTCTTCGTGTCGAGGATGATGTCCTTGACGATCTCTTTCTTCGTGTCGAAGATGGGCTTCTTCACCGGCGTGCAGAGCGAGTTCGCCGCGGCGATGTCGCCGGCGCTGAGGGCCACGCGCTGGCCGATCTGCGCGGTGGGCGGGTTGATCGGCGTGATCGTGTCGCTGCCGTCCTTGGAGAAGGCATTGCGCGGGTAGTGCATGATCGAGCCGTAGTCGTACGCGCCGACGTCGTCGCCGTCGTTGATGTGCTGGTCGAAGTTGTGCTCGAAGCCGGGCAGGATCTTGTCGAAGTGGATGGTCACGAAGTGGTCGCGGTCCTCACGGCTCTGCTCGTGCCACAGCCCGACGACGTGCCCCGTCTCGTGGATGGCGTTGCCGGTCGTGCAGTCGGGGCCGAGGTTGACGAACTGCTGCCCGCCCTGCCTCCCGACCGACGACGAGCAGCCGCTGCTCGGGCGGTAGGTGACGAAGTCGGCTTCCGTCGTGCGCGCCACGAACCTGTAATTCGTCTTCGACTCCCAGTGGGCGATCGCGTCGGTGACGCGGTTCTTGTTCGGCAGCGCCGGGTCGATGGTGAACGGGATCTTGCAGTTCTTCCAGCGGAATTGATCGCCGGTGATGACGACGCTCAGCGCCACCGCGCCGCTGGCCACGTCGCGCAGCTGCTGCGTCTGCGCCTCCACTTCCTCCACCGTGCCGAGGACGATGTCGCCTTCGAACATCGCCATGCCGTCGACAACGGCGTATTGCACCGGCTTGATGCCGGTTCTGCGCTGAATCAATCCTGTCTTGATGTTCGGGCTGGAGCGGAACTCCCCTCGAGTCTCACCGCCGCTGCCGTCACCCGTACCACGCCGCCGGGACTTCTTGGTGGTCGCCATGCTGACTCCTTTCCGTTACGTACTTTCACGTAGTGACGGAAACCGCGAAAACGTTTCAACGGATTTGTCTGGTACTCGATGTGCTAGCAA
>JBKOUP010000204.1:0-12130 GCA_046723495.1 Acidobacteriota bacterium | reverse complement strand
GACGCCGCACTTCCCCTTCAGGTTGTTCGTGTCGCGCAGGCTGACGAAGATCGGGCTCTTGCGATAGAGCTCGACGATCGACTCCTTCTTCACGTTGCCGGCGCGGAGGGGGATGAAGCCGCTCGGGAAGACGTCGCCGATGTGCGAGACGAAGACGAAGCCCTTCGCCTCGTTCACGCCGCGGGGGGCGCGGGTGATCGCGCCGCTCTGCATCTGCACGCCGAGGGGGAGCTTGCCCATCGCGCCCATGAAAACGGTGGATGCGTCCACGCGGCCCGTACGAGGATCGATCAGCTCGTCCACCGACCGTCCCTGCTCGGCCAGCGAGCGCTGCAGCACGTAGCGGCGGTAGTGCATTGCCTCCGTCGTGCGCACGTTGAAGCGCACGTTCTTGCTGATCTCGTAGAGCGACCCGAAGAGCTGCTCCACCTCCTCGGCTTCGATCATGTCCGCCGTCTTGGCGCGGCCCGTCGGCACGAGGAAGAAGACGCTCCACATCACCACGTTCTCGTAGCGCGACAGCAGCTCGGCCATGCGGGGCATGGCGGCGGCCGTGCGCTTCGACACCGTCGAATTGATCTGCACCGGGATCCCGTTGTCGCGCGCCGCCTCGATGGCGCGGATCGTCAGGTCGAACGAGCCCGGCACGCGGCGGAACGCGTCGTGCGCGGCGGCTTCGCAGTGGTCGAGCGAGATGGCCAGGCGCGCCACGCCGTGCGCCTTCATCTTCGCGATCGCCTCGGGCGTCAGCAGCGGCGTCGCCGACGGCGTCACCGACGGCTCCAGCCCGGCCTTCTTCGCGTAGGCGATCGTGTCGTAGACGTCGTCGCGCTTCAGCGGATCGCCGCCGGTGATCACGAACACCTTCGGCTTCAGGCGGGCGATGTCGTCGATCAGCCGGTAGCCTTCCTGCGTCGTCAATTCGAACTGCGAGCGGCGCGGCTGCGCGGCCGCGCGGCAGTGAACGCAGGCCAGGTCGCAGGCCCGGGTCATCTCCCAGATCACCACGAACGGGTTTTGATCGAAGTCGACAGTGGCAGGGTGCATCTCGTTCTCCTGATGACGAGCGCCACCGCGCGGAGGGACGACTCCGCGCGGCGACGCCGCCAAGCGCTCAGCCGGCGGGGAGGATGCCAACCGCCGGCGAGCGCTCAGATAAATGAAAAACCCAGTCGCGATACATCGCGGGCGAGACCTCGGAGGGCTTGATCTCCGCGCGCCCGCCCCAAAAGACATTCGTGTAGGTGAAGCCGATGCCGAGCGCCCGGAGGTGATCGTCGATGGCCTGCTTGTGCGCGAGCACCTGCTCCTTCGTCTCGCCGTGCGCGACGGCCATGATGTTCACGTTGTGCAGCTCCGGCCCTCCGTCGCGCCAGTACGCATGCGTGAGAATCGCGAAGCGGCCGATCTCGCGGCCTGCTTCGATCTCCCGTCCCGGCGGCACGGCCCAGTGGAAAAGCCCGTTGAACGACGACAGCGACTCGTTCCCCGCCACCGGCTTCGAATGCTCGAGAAACGTCGAGAAGCGGCCGAGGACGCCTTTGCGGTCGAGATCCTCGGCCACGCGGTAGAACGTCTCGAGCGGCACGCCCGCCTCGGCGGCGCGCGGGACCCACAACGTTTCGCTCAGCTCGTCGGGGCGGAAATCGCGTTTCAGCGCCGTCAGCACCTTCCAGTCGAGGTCCGACAATTCGACGACGGCCGGCTGGCGCGCCTCGGCCAGCTGATCGCTCTTCTCGCCGACCTTCATCCCTTTGCGGCGCATGTGGCCCACGCCGAGGACGAAGGCGCGGAGGGCGGGCATGATGCGGTAGCGGTCGGCGCCGATCTCGTCACGGATGTAGTCGCAGTGCTTTTCGATCGAGAAGCCGGCCGGCACCTTCAGCGTCGTCCAGAGGCGCCAGCGCGTGTCGCCGTCCTCGGAATTGCGGATCACCACGTGGCCGGAGAACGGATCGTTCTCGGCGAACCAGTTGAAGGCGCGCTCGAGCAGATCGTCGTCGATCAGCCAGGCCACCAGCGCGCCCTGGGCGAGATTCGTGGCCTGCAGCGTCTGGCGCACGCGGCGCACCGTGCCGGCCCGGAGCATCGCCGCGATCTGCTCGACCACCGTGACCGGATCGAGTCCGGCCAGCCGCGCGATCTCGCCGATCGGATTGCGAACGAAGCCTTTGATGCGATCCTCGGAGACTTCGAGAATGGCGCGGTTGATCGGATCATGCGGCGAGGTGGCGACGACCGTCATAGCGCGATCTCCGAGTCGCGCAGGTAGCAGCCCGGATCGGACTCCCAGTAATCGCCCGTGGCCGCCTCGGCGCGGGCGCGGAAATTGCCGTTACAGACGTCGATCCAACGGCACGTCGCGCAGCGCCCTTTCAGCTTGTTCTTGCGGTTGCGCAGGCCGTCGAGCAGCCCGACGCGGTGGTCGGACCAGATCTGCGAGAACTTCCGCTCCCGGATCGAGCCGAGCGTATGCGTCTGCGTGAACTGGTCGGGATGCACCAGGCCGAAGCTGTCGATCGCGGCGATGGCCATCCCGGAGCGGTTTCCGCCGTTCGACGTGATCAGCTGCAGGGCCTTCTGCGCGCGGGCTTCGTCGCGCTGCATCAACCATAGATAGATGAAGGGGCCGTCGGCGTGGTTGTCGACCGTCATCACCTCGACCTCGCGCTTCTCGGCGTTCCAGACGTCGACCTGGTTCAGGAGCTTGTCCATGAACACGCGCTTCTCCTCGGACGGCAGATCGATCCCGGAGAGGTACGCGCCGCGGCCGGAGTAGACGAGGTGGTAGATGCAGAGGCGGCCGATGTCCTCGTCCTCGACCAGGCGGAAGATCGAATCGAGATCGGGCGCGTTCTCCGACGTCACCGTGAAGCGGATGCCGACGCGGATCCCGGCCTTGCGGCAGTTGCGGATCCCGCGCACCGCGTCCTTGAACGCGCCGACCTTGGCGCGCATGCGGTCGTGGTCGGCCTCGGCGCCGTCGATGGAGATTCCGCAGTAGGTCACGCCGATGTCGGCGAGGCGCTTGGCGACCTTCTCGTTGATGAGCGTCCCGTTCGTCGAGAACGTCACCCGGATCCCTTTCTCCTGGATCGCGTAGGTGGCGAGGTCGATGATGTCGGGCCGGACGAGCGGCTCACCGCCGGACATCAGCAGGGCCGGGACGTTGATCGTGGCCAGGTCATCGATGAGGGCGATGGCCTCATTCGTGCTGAGCTCACCAGTGAACTTCGATTTCCCGGCGTCGGCGTAGCAATGGACGCACTCGAGGTTGCAGGTCTTTGTCGCATTCCAGACGACAACCGGGCCGGAACCGACCGCGGTTCCCTGTCTCGCCTGGCCCGACGTTTCGGCATAGCGAAGGCGGTCGCCGTAGAAGGATGGACCGCCGAGAAGTTTGGTCACGCTGATCATTGCGCCCTCCGCGGGCCAAGGTAGTTCGCGGCCCAAACGGGGGGAGGCGAGGCCGCTCACCCAGCCGTGTGACATCCATCACCGGCCGATGAGAGGAGGGAAGCCGATTGTCACACCAGTATGCGATCGATGTCACACCACAGCGGAGACGAACAACATGCTGTGACCGGTGTCGCACGGCCTACATTGCGGCGCGAACACGGTAAGCGGTTAAACAAACCGCCTGGCTTCGAAAGGGAGGATCCCCAATGTCCATCATCCGCGGTCTCATGGCTGTTGTAGCCGCCGGGGCTCTCAGCTTTCCAACGAATCCGCCCGCGACGGTTGCAACGTCAGCTGCCGGGCGCTCCCGTGCTGCTGTCCCCGGCGGACCCGCAGCGCGTTTCACGCCACAGCAGATCGAGGCGTACCTGAGCGATGACACCATCGCCTACATCCGTCCCGGCCTGAAGACCAAGGTGAGCTCGGTCAAGATCGGCTCCGACCGCAAGGCCGTGGTCGACTTCTTCCTGACCGACAGCCTCGATCAGCCGCTCGACCGGCTCGGCAAGGTGACGCCGGGACCGATCTCGGTGAGCTTCATCCTTTCCTACCTCGATCCCGCCACGCGGCAGTACACCGCCTACACCACGCGCACGCAGACCACGCCGGCGAACAGCCCGCATCCAGGCGTGACGGCGACGCAGGCCGGCACCGACTCCGGCGGCACGACCGTCGATCTCGAGACCGGCCACGCCACGTACACCTTCAAGACCGTGCTGCCGGCGAACTACGACGCCACGAAGACGACCACGCTCGGCATGTACGGGACGCGCAACCTCACCGACATCACCGGCAAGAACTACTTCGCGAACGCCGAGTTCGACTTCCGCCCCGACGGCGGCACCCTCACCGCGAAGTGGGACAAGATCAACCAGGCCGCGAGCTGCAACAACTGCCACGACCCGCTCTCCGCTCACGGCGGCGCGCGCCAGGACGTGAAGCTCTGCGTGCTCTGCCACCAGGCCCAGACCGTCGACCCCGACACCGGCAACACCGTCGACTTCAAGGTCATGATCCACAAGCTCCACATGGGCGAGCATCTGCCCAGCGTGGCCGCCGGCGGGAAGTACGACATCATCGGTTTCAATCAGACCGACGTCGACTTCTCCACCGTTGCCTTCCCTCAGGACATCCGGAACTGCCAGAACTGCCACGAGGGGACGAACGCCAGCGCCAAGCCGACGCAGTTCGACGTCTACTTCACCCAGCCGAGCGCCGCGGCCTGCGGCTCCTGCCACGATGACGTGAACTTCTCCACCGGCGCGAACCACGCCGGCGGCGCGCAGCCCGACAGCGCCTGCGCGAAGTGCCACACCCCCGACAGCGGCGCCGATTGGGACGCTTCCATCAAGGCCGCGCACACCGTGCCGGAGAAGGCCAAACAGCTCAAGGGCCTCAACGCCCAGATCGTCAAGATCACCGACTTCGTCCCGGGCAAGAAGGCCACGGTCGCCTTCAAGATCACCAACGGCGACGGCACCGCGGTCGACGGCAACAAGCTGACCTCGTTCTCGCCGAAGTTCGCCGGCCCCACCGCCAGCTACGGCAAGCCGTACTTCAGCGAGGCCGCCGCCGGCAAGGCGACCTTCGACGCCGCCACCGGTCTGACCTCCTACACGTTCACGAACGCCGTCCCGGCCGATGCCAGCGGCACCTGGACCGTCACTGCCGACATCTACCGCACCACGACCCTCGTCCGCAACGACGGGAAGCAGAACGTGAAGATCTGGTCGACGCCGATCAGCGAAGCGAGCACGATGCGCGAGGCGGCCATGAATCCGATCGCCAACGTCGCCGTCAGCGGGACGCTCGCGCCGCGCCGGCAGTCCGTGGCCATCAGCCAGTGCAACGTCTGCCACGACAAGCTCGCTCTCCACGGCGGGCAGCGCCAGACCACGCTCGAGTGCGTGATCTGCCACAACCCGGCGGAGAACGACGGCTCGCGCCGTCCGGCCAGCGCCGGCGCGGTCGAGTCGGTCTCGTTCCAGCGCATGATCCACCGCATCCACACCGGCGAGAACCTGACGCAGGACTTCACGATCTACGGCTTCGGCGGCTCGCAGAACAACTTCAACGAAGTGCGCTTCCCCGGCGACACCCGCAACTGCCTCAAGTGCCACGTCAACGCCGCTGCGTACGTTCCGCCGCTGCAGACCGGCATCGCCTCGGTCAACACCCCGCGCGACTACTTCTCGCCGCAAGGTCCGGCCACCGCGGCCTGCCTCGGCTGCCACGACAACAAGGACGCTGCCGCGCACGCGTTCCTCAACACCGCCAACTTCCCCGGCAACACGACGCCGGCCGAGGCCTGTGCTACTTGCCACGGCTCCGGCAAGGACTGGGCCGTTGACAAAGTCCACGCCCGGTAACACAGGGGTGCGTTCGAGGGGGCCCACGCGGCCCCCTCGGCGTATCTTTGAGGAAGACAGCGGAGGATGCCAATGTCGAAGAGATCGGTGACCCTTGGAGGGCTCGCCCTCCTACTCGCTCTCGGTTTGTCTCCAGGCCTCGCCGCCGCGCAACAACCGCCCGCGACGCCGCCCCAACCGCCGCCGCCCGCCCCTGCCGCCGCGCCGATGCCGGCCGCGGAGCAGCCGGCGGCGCAGATGCCTTGCTCCACCTGCCACGAGCAAGCGAAGCAGTTCATCTACAACCCGCACGCCCGCGGCGCCGTGAAGAACAAGGAAGTGCCGAACGACGTCTGCGCCACCTGCCACGGTGACGGCGCCGAGCACATCGAGGGCGGCGGCGACAAGACCAAGATCAAGAAGCCCGCCGGCAAGGAAGGGTCGAACGAGACCTGCCTCCTCTGCCACGACATCACCACCGACCGCGTCTCGCGCCACAACGGCACGCACGCGAACTCGGCCACGGTGAACTGCCTCACGTGCCACTCCATCCATCACGCCGCGCCGCAGGCGCAGCACCTCGTCGCCAAGCCGCAGCTCGAGCTCTGCGGCACCTGCCACGCCGCGCAGGCGTCGATGCTCCGCGCCAAGCCGTACAAGCACCGCCTCGATCGCGGCGGCATGGCCTGCTCCTCGTGTCACGAGCCGCACGGCCGTCCCTCGCGGGAGATGCTGCGCACCACCACCGCCGGCGAGGCGCCGTGCCTGGCCTGCCACGCCGAGAAGCGCGGCCCCTACGCCTTCCCGCACGACGCCAAGGAGATCGGCGGCTGCCTGGCCTGCCACGAGGTGCACGGCTCCTCGAACCAGAAGATGCTGAAGCGCGCCAACGTCTGGCAGCTCTGCATCGAGTGCCACTCTCCGGTCACGAGCGCAACCCTCGGCTCGCAGCCGCCGTCGTTCCACAACCTCAACTCGCCGCGCTACCGGAACTGCACGACCTGCCACACGGCGATCCACGGCTCCAACCGTGATCCGCAGCTGTTCAAGTAGGAGAGAAAGCCATGAAGACACGCACACTCGCTCGCTGGCTCTCTCTCGCAATGCTCGTGTTCGCCACCGCGGCGTTCGCGCAGACGCCGGTCGACGTCGAAGTCGGCTACCGCTTCACGAAGGTTTCGGGCAACGAGGACATGTTCCGCACGCAGATCAACGAGCGCGGCGGATTCCTCATCCGCGCGCTGACGTGGCAGGGGATCGGAAGCGACACCTCGATCGCCGATCACTTCCGCGTCGACGCCTCCGACCTCGGCACCGGCCCGGCCGGCTCGCTCCGCGTCGACGCCGGCAAGAGCGGCAAGTACCGCTTCCGCCTCGGCTACCGGCGCACGAGTTTCTTCAGCGCCCTTCCCGAATTCGCCAACCCGCTCCTCGGCCAGGGCATCATCCCCGGCCAGCACACCTACGACCGCCGGCGCGACATGCTCGACGCCGACGTCGACTTCCTCTCCTTCGCCAAGATCCAGCCGTTCGTCGGCTACAGCTTCAATCGGTACAGCGGTCCGGGCACGACGACGGTCCACGTCGGCCAGGACGAGTTCCTCCTCGGCCAGGACCTCCGCAACGTCGATCACGAGTTCCGGGCCGGCTTCGGCTTCAACACCTCGGTGTTTTCGGGATCGGTGACCGAGGGCTACCGTCGCTTTCACGCCGACGAGACGCTCTCCCTCGTCCCCGGCGCCGGCAACGGCAACAACAGCGCGCCGGTGCTCGGCCGCGACATCATCGCCACGGACATCAAGCGAACGAGCCACGACAGCGGCTCGACGCCGTTCACGAACGCGTACGTCACCGGCGCCTTCGATCCGCGCTTCAAGGTGATCGGGAACTACGTCCGCTTCGCGGCGAAGTCCGACGGCAACGGGAGCGAGACCGACGCCGGCTCGTTCGCCTCGTTCGAGCTCGGACGGTTCTTCAAGGCGCTCGGCGAGTCGAGCGAGAACAGCGCAAAAAATACGACGTGGCGCGGCGGCGTGCGCGGCGAGCTCTCCATCGCCAACAACGTCGATCTCCTGGCCGGCTTCCAGCGCGAGCACCGCAACCTCGAAGGAAGCGCGCTGATCAACACGCTCTACATTCAGAGCGTCACCTTCGGCGGCGCCGACCTTCGCGACCTCGCCACCGTCATCAACTCGAACAACTCCCTGGAGCGGCATGAGGACGTCGGCAGCCTGGCGCTCTCCGCGCGCCCCGGCCCGTGGACGCTGCGCGTCGGCGCGAGCCAGACGGAGCAGAACGTGACCGTGTCGCCCGACCTCGCCGAGATCGTCGTCCCCGGCGCGGCGCAAGGCGGCACGTTCAACCGCAAGATTCAGTCGTACGATGCGCTGGCCGGAGTGGCCGCGCACGGCTTCAGCATCGCCGCCTCGTGGTGGCACGACCACGCCGATGCGCCCATCCTGCGCACCGACTTCGTCGACCGCGACCGCCAGCGCCTCCGCGGCGGCTGGACGAACAAGCGCTACGCGCTGAATGCCATGGCCGAGCAGTCGAACCCGCGGAACAAGGATTCCAACTTCAACTACCGCTCGCGCATCCGCACCTACACGCTCGACGGTTCGATCGCGCCGACCGACAAGTTCAGCCTCTACGCCTCGGCCGCGCGCTACCGCGCCGACTCGCACATCATCATCATCCGGCCAGAGACGCTGACGACCGACACCTCGTTCCACGCCGAGGATGGGAAGTCGGTCGATGCCGGAGCGACCGTCGCCGTCAACCGCCTCTCGTTCACCGCCGGCGCCGGCCGCTTCCGCAACGTCGGCACGTTCTCGTTCAAGTCCAACCGCCTCCACGCCCGCTTGGCCTACGACTTCACGCCGGCCTTGGGCGTGGCCGGCGAGTACGACCGCGACCACTACTACGAGGACGTCCGCTTCGGCGACTACAACGCCGGCCGCTTCGGCCTCTATCTCCGCTGGAGGGCGGGCATGTAGCCTGTCCTCTGCATGGAGCCGGTCACCGCGCTCACAGACGTCGTTCTCTCCGCGTGGACAGCGCTGCTGTCCACGCTTCTTTTTATGCGCGCCGCCGGCCGGCGGCCGGTGATTCTCTGGGCCTGTGGCTTCGCCGCGACGGCGCTCGGCTCGCTCGCCGGCGCCGCGTTCCACTTCTGGCGCGTGCCGTGGATGCTGGTCGCGGTCCCGACCGGCGCCGCGGCGCTCTGCCTCGGATGCGCGATCGCCATCGCCTGGCTCGGCCCGGCGGCGCGGCGGATCGCCATCGCATTGTTGATCGTCGAATTCGCCGGCTGCGTGATTGCCTCGGCGATGAGCGACTCGTTCGTCGTCGTGGCCGCCGACTACGGGCCGGTCCTGCTGGTGATCCTCATCGCCTCGCTCTTCCGCCTGCGCGAGCGCGCCGCGCGCCTCATCGCCGCCGGCATCGTCGTCGCCTTCATCGCCCTCGGCGTGGAGGCGAGCTCACTGCGCCTCGGCATGCTCGATCACAACGATCTCTTTCACGTGATGCAGATGGCGGCGATGTTCTTGCTCTACCGCGGCGGCGCGAGCTTGAGCGCGGCCTCGTGAGTACCCGGACGATGTACGATCAACCGTTGCGCCGCGCTCTCCTCGTTCTTCTCCTCGCCGGCTGTGCCACGACGCGGCCGCCCCTCGGCCGCCTCTACTTCGAATACCAGCGCGCCATCGATGCCGGCGACACCGCGGCGGCCAAGCGCTACCTCACCGCCGGCCGCGACCCGACGAACGTGCTCTCGCCGAAGTCCGACCTGGCCGTCGTCAGTGAGAGCACCGCGGGCGACGAGGGGCTGCTCATCGTGCGCGCCACCGTCGCCGGCAACGTCTGCACCGGCCGCGTGAACTTCGTCCGCCAGCATGACGCCTGGAAGATCTTCGGCGAGTCGTGGGACATCGGCACGGAACCGTTGCCCTCGCAGACGGAGCGGCACTCCGCGGCCATCCGCAGTCTCATGGAGCGCGGCTACGCCCGGCCCAGCGCCAGCTATTTCGTCATGGCCGCCGGCACCGGCGACCTCGAGGCGGTGAAGCTCTTCCTCGCCGCCGGCTATGACGTGAACGCGATGGCGGGCGGCACGCCGGCGATCGTGAACGCGGCGCGGTCGAAGCACGTGGAGGTGGTGATCTACCTCATCGGCGCCGGCGCCGACGTGAACGCCGCCGACCTCGACATCAACACGACGGCGCTGATGCACGCCGCCGAGCACTGCGCAATGACCGAGGCCGTCCGGGCGCTGCTGAAGGCGGGCGCGAAGACGGACGTGCGCGCCGCCGGCGGCGCCACGGCCCTCGATCTCGCCACCTACGCCCATTGCCACGAGAACGCGGCCCTGATTCGTGCGGCCCGCTGAAACGTTCGCCGCCTTTCCGTCACTACATAGGAAAGGGAGAGCTTTTATGAAAAAGACGCTGTTTGCTCTTGTTCTGTTTTGTGCTGCCGTCGCCGCGCAGGCCCAGCCGCCCAAGCCGCCGGGCAGTCCCTGCTGCTGGCCGCCGCCGCCCACCGGCATGGTCGACTGGTGGACGTTCGACGAGCCCGCCGGCACGACCTCGGCCGACTTCGGCGGCGCGGTGAACAACATCGGCACTGACAACGGCTCGATCCCGCGCGTTCCCGGCGAGGTCGGGCGGGCGGCCTCCTTCCACGGCTCGACGTGGATCGAAGTCGCCAACCAGAACGAGGTCAACTTCCTCGGCGACTGCACGCTCGACGCCGCGGAGCCGATCGCCATCGATTTCTGGATCCGCACGACGCAGAGCAACGGCACGATCAGCGTCCTCGACAAGCGCGACCGCACCGGCAGCACGTTCCTGCGCGGTTACGAGGTCTACCTCTCCAACGGCAAGATCGGATTCCAGATGGCCACGGGCCCGGGCAACCAGAGCTGCAACTCCAGCGGCTCGGCGTGCTCGAACTTCACGGCCACGGCGCTGCCGTCCGTCGCCACGGGGCAATGGACGTTCGTCGGCATCACGCTCTCGCGCTGCCGCGGCGCCAGCGGCCTCTTTTACGTCGCTCCGGTCAACGGCACGCCGGCGACGCAGCCGTTCACGCCGCGCGTCGGCGACATCGTCAGCAACGCGAATCTGACGATCGGGCGCGAGTCGTCGGCGGTGGGGAACTTGTTCTTCAAAGGCGACCTCGACGAGCTCGAGTTCTTCAAGGCCCTGCTGACGAAGACGGACTTCGACAACATCTTCAACAAGAAGTGCGCGGGGAAGTGCCGGATGTACTGACGAAGATCTCCCGCCCGATCTCGTCCTCGACGGCGATCGACGTCCCCCCGCACTGCAGCACCACCGCGGGGCGGCGCTGCACGAGGCGCACTTCGCTGCCGGGGACGAGGCCGAACGAAGCGAGCTTGTTGATCCGCGCCGAGGACGTCGGGGCGATGAAGGCGATCGCTGCGGTCGCGCCGACGGCGAGGTCAGTGAGGCGGCGGACGTCGGGCGTTTCGGGCTCGGGTGCGGGCTGGGGCGCGGGTTTGGGCGGGCGGCGGATCCAGCGGCGGAGCATGTCGGTGAACTTGCCGCTTTCGACGAACTCGTAGCCGCAGCGGGGGCAGCGCACCATCGCGCAGCCGCTCGACATGGGGCAGCCGTGGCGGCAGTCGGCGTGCTCGAAGTCGGTACCGCAGAGGGGGCATTCGTAAGCCATCAGAGAGTCACTCCGAAGAAGCGCAGCGCCGAATTCATGGCTACGCCGATGCCGAAGGCGTAGACGATGATGAACGCGGCCATGGCGAAGCCGGTGCGCGTGCCGCGCTCGCGCAGCATGACCAGCAAATTCGCGACGCAGGGGATGAAGAGCGTGATCACCGTCAGGGCGATCACGGTCTGGTTCGGCGTCAGGTGCCCGGCGCGCTGCATCGCGTACAGCCCCGCGGCGCCGTAGTCGCGGCGGAGGAATCCGATCACGAAGGCGTTCGCCGATTCGGCCGGGAGCCCCAGCCCGCCGACGATGACGGGGGCGAGGCCGCGCTGCAGTCCGCCGAGGAGGTGGAAGGCGTCGAGAAGATAGAGCACCAGCGTGCCGACGATGAAGAGCGGCACCGCCTCCTTGATGTACCACTCCGTCCGGGCCAGAACTTTGATCAGGATGTTGGAGAGCTTCGGCACGCGCACCGGCGGGATCTCCAGGACGAACTCGCCGGCGTCGCCGCTCATCACCTTCGACGCGGCGTAGCCGACGAGGAAGATCGTCAGGAGCGTCACGCCGCTCCAGAGCGCGATGGCCAGCCAGCCCAGCGGGCCGAGCATGGCCATGATCACGCCGAGCTGCGC
>JBKOUP010000383.1:0-3295 GCA_046723495.1 Acidobacteriota bacterium | reverse complement strand
GGCACGCGGTGCTTCGAATAGAACTCCTCCTCGAACGGGAAGAGGACGATCATCCGGTCGACGACTTTCTCGATCTGCGTGACTCTCCCCTGCCGCCACGCCCACACCTGCGGCGAGATGTAGTAGACGACGCGCAGCCCGAGCTCCTTGCACTTCTTGGCCAGACGAAGATTGAAGCCGGGGTAGTCGACGAGCATCACGCCATCCGGTCTTTCTACGGAGAGCGCCTCGACCATGTCGTCGAAGATGCGCCGGAACTTGCCGTACTGGCGCAGGACGTTGAAGAGCCCGACGATGCCCATCTCCTTGGCGTGATGGAGCACGCGCATCCCCTCGGCCGCGAGCAAGTCGCCGCCGATGCCGAAGGTCTGCAAGCCCGGCGCGAGGGCCTTGAGCTCGCGCACGACCTCGGCGGCGTGAAGATCGCCGGAAGCTTCGCCGGCGACGACGGCCAGCTTCATCGGTGCAGCGGGAACGGGTACATCACCCACGCCAGGGCGATCCCGCCGATCACCAGCCCGACGACGACGAAGAGAAAAAAGCGGATCCGCTCGCCGCGCTCCTTCTTCCACAACAGGGTGAAGAAGAGTCCCGTGGCGATCGCGTACAGCACCATCAGCACGATGTGGTTGCGCAGCAGGCTCATTCCTTCCGCCCCTCGGAGAGATCGAAGACGTCGAGCACGAGCAGGAGGTTCATCAATCCCGCGGTGATGACGAAGGCCGTCCCGTGCTCGTAGGTGATCGAGGTGATGTCGCCCTGCACGCCCTTGAGGTCGGAGATCCAGTAAAGCAGGCCCGAGCCCATGGAGCCGAACGCGGCCAGGAGGCGCAACAGCGAGCCGCCCGTGCGCGTGACGGTGTAGAGGTCGCCGTCGACGGCCAGGCCGACGGCGAACATGAAGACGACGATGCAGAAGTAGGCGATGGCGCGCGCGCGGCGGCCGAGGTAGAGGTGCCCGGCGCCGGGAACGAGATAGGCCAGCGCCATCGAGATCCAGGTGCGGGAGCTCACTCGAAGAGGTCCTTTCGGATGTTCTGGAAACGCGGCTGGAGCTTGTCGAAGGTCACGCCGAGCTCCTCGGGGACGAGGCGCGTCTGCGCGGTGACGCTCATGAAATTCGTGTCGCCTCCCCAGCGCGGCACGATGTGGAGGTGGTAATGGTCGGCAATGCCCGCCCCGGCGACCTGGCCGAAGTTCATGCCGACGTTGAAGCCGTCGGGGCGGTAGACGTCGGAGAGGATGCGCTGCGACTCGGCGGTGAGGCGGATGAGGGCGCGCAGCGAGGCATCCGTGCTGTCGAAGAGGCGGGCCTCATGCGCGACCGGCGCGACCATGAGATGGCCGTTGGTGTAGGGATAGCGGTTGAGCATGACGAGGGCTTTGTCGTTGCGGTAGACGGTCAAGGCGTCACGTGGTTCCGAGGTCACGGCCGCAACGCAGAAGATGCACTCTTGCGGCTGCCCGCTTTTGGGCGAGGTCAAGTAGGGGTACCTCCAGGGGGTGAAGAGGATTTCCATGGAACCGAAGAATTGCGAATTCCGAATAGCGAATTGAGAATTGAGAAATTCTTCATTCGTAATTCTCAATTCGGTATTCGCTATTCTTCGTTCTCTTCTTCCTCCGGCCCGACATCAACAACTTCTCCCCCCATCGTCTTATTGATCAACTCCTTCAATTCCTTCCCCGGCTTGAAGTACGGAATCTTCTTCGACGGCACTTCCACTTTCTCGCCCGTCTTGGGGTTGCGTCCGGTGCGGGACTTGCGGCTGCGCAGGCGGAAGCTGCCGAAGCCGCGCAGCTCGATCTTCTGTCCGGAGCGCAGCGAGTCGACGATCGAGTCGAAGACGATGTTGACGATCGTCTCGGCCTGCTTCTTGGTGAGCTGCACGACGCGGGCGACCTCGTCGACGAGCTCCGCCTTCGTCATCACGCCCGCCTTCGCTTCGGCTTCGGTCCCTTCCTCGACTTCAGGCTGGTGATCCAAAGTTTCCTCCTCTACTCGTGCTTCGCCGGTTCCGGCTCGGAATGTTCGCCGTCACCGTCCTGAGTGCGCTCTTCGTCCGTCAGCGGCGGCACGTCGCGCGTCGAAAGTCCGATCTTCTTGTCGGTCCAGTCGATCTTGATGATGCGCGCCCGCACCGGCTCGCCGATGTGAAAGAGCTTGTCGAGCTTCTGCTTGCTGTCGCGCTGGATCTCGGAGACGTGAGCCAGCCCTTCCACGCCGTCGGCCACCTTGATGAAGAGGCCGAAGTCGGTGATCTTGGCCACCGTGCCGACCACTTCGTCGCCCACGTTGTGAGCCTTGGCGAAGTTGTCCCACTCGTTCGGCAGGAACTCCTTGATCGACAGCGACAGCCGCTGGTTCTCGCCGTCGACGTTGATCACCCGCGCCTGCACGGTATCGCCCTTTTTCAGCACCTCGTTGGGATGCTTGAGGCGCCGGTTCCACGACATGTCGGAGATGTGGATCAGGCCGTCGATTCCTTCCTCGACCTCGACGAAGGCGCCGAAGTCGGTGAGGTTGCGGACGCGGCCGCTGATCACGCTGCCGACCGGGTAACGCTGGGCGATCGTGTCCCACGGGTTCTGTTCCAGCGCTTTCAATGAGAGCGAGATGCGGCGGTTCGGGACGTTGACGTCGGTGACGACGGCCTCGACTTCGTCGCCCATGTTGAGCAGCTTCGAGGGGCGCACTTTCTTCGTCCACGACATCTCCGAGACGTGGATGAGTCCCTCAACGCCTTCCTCGAGCTCGACGAAGGCGCCGTAGTCGGTGAGGGAAACGACGCGGCCGCGGACTTTCGTGCCGAGGGGATAGCGCTCCACGACGTCGGTCCAGGGATCCTGCCCCTTCTGCTTGTAGCCGAGGCTCACGCGCTCGGCGGCGGGATCGAATTTCAGGACGAGCACTTCGATCTCGTCGCCGACGTTGAAGTACTCGGACGGATGGGTGACGCGGCCCCAGGAGATGTCGGTGATGTGGAGCAGGCCGTCGACGCCGCCGAGGTCGACGAAGACGCCGTAGTCGGTGATGTTCTTGACCACGCCGTGCGTGAGCTGCCCTTCCTGCAGGCGGCCGAAGGTCTCGGCCTTCTGCGCGGCCTGCTCGACTTCGAGGATGGCCCGCCGCGAGAGGACGACGTTGTTGCGCTTCTTGTCGAAGGAGACGATCTTGAATTTGTACTCGTGGCCGCGAAGGGCATCGAGATTCTTGACCGGCTTGGTATCGATGAGCGATCCGGGGAGGAAGGCCTTGATGCCGCCGACGTCCACGGAGAGGCCGCCCTTGACG
>JBKOUP010000181.1:0-11392 GCA_046723495.1 Acidobacteriota bacterium | reverse complement strand
TCCGCCGCAGTGGGAGGTCGAGGACATCGGCAGCTCCTACGCCACGCCGGTCGATGCGCTCGCCTACAACGAGAACGTCGCCGGCCTCTTCGCCGACGGCTGCGTGCGGCCTGTCGACAGCGATCCGCTCTTCGTCAACGTCGTCCTCAACTGCTCGCCCGACCCGTTGACGATCGCCTCCGACGCGAACAACACGTTCACGCTCGTCGGCGTCGTCCCGAACAACTTCCACTCCGTCAACTCCATCGCCAATCCCGCGCTCTACGCCGCGCAGGCGCTGGCCTCGGCGCTGAAGCACGCCGGCATCGCTGTCGGCCGCGCGCGCGTCGGCCGCGGCGCGGAGGCGAATCGCATCGCCTCCATTCCGTCGCCGCCGATGTGGCAACTCCTCTCCGTGGAGATGAAGCCGTCGCAGAACCTCTACGCCGAGATGCTCTACAAGGACGCCGGCGGCGGCACCTACGACGGCGCGCGGGAGATGGAGCGGCGCTTCCTGACGACGGACGTGGGCATCGATCCCGCGCAGTTCCGCTTCGTCGACGGCTCCGGCGTCTCGGCCACGAACTTCGTCACCCCGGCCGCGGCGGTGAAGCTGCTGCGCTGGATGAACGATCCGGCGCGGCGGGGAGCCTGGTGGCTCATCCTCGCCACGCCGGGGGAAGAGGGGACGCTGCACCGCCGCCTCACCGAGCTCGCCCCGCGCCTGCGCGGGAAGACCGGGACGCTCACCGGCGTCAACGCCCTGTCCGCCATCGTCACCGGTGAGCACGGCGGCACGCGCTACTTCACGATCATCGTCAACCACCACGCGTCCGACGAGGTCCAGCGCGTCATCGACTCCATCGCACGCGAGATCGCCGCGTTCTGAATCAGTTGAAGACGACGATTCGGAAGCACGTCGCCGGCTTGCCGGAGATCGTCACCCAACCTTCGCCCTGACCGGCCACCGAGATCGTGTTGCCGAGCGACGGCCCCGTCACGGTGACGAGAATCGCGCTCGATGCATGGACCGTCGCAGCGTAGATCGTCAGCGAGTTCTCGCCCTGGCCGAAGCAGAAGGCGGACGACACCCATCCGCCGCCCGACGGCCCCGGAGGCCCCGCAGGTCCCGGATCGCCCTGCGGTCCCGGCGGGCCCACAGCACCTTGAGGTCCCTGCGATCCGGTTGCGCCTTGCGGCCCTTGCGCGCCGATGGCTCCGGCCGGTCCCTGGTCGCCCGCCGGTCCCTGCGGCCCGATCGGGCCTTGCGGCCCTTGCGCGCCGGTGGCGCCTTGATCGCCCTGCGGTCCCTGCGGCCCGATTGCGCCCGGCTCACCAGTCGGCCCGATCGGACCGGCATCGCCTTTGTCGCCCTTCGGGCCTCCGGCCATGGCCTGCTTCTGCAACGCATCCTCGAGGAAATATCCGAGGATCTCGATCTGCAGATCGCTGCAGGCGTTCCACGACTGCGCCACGAACGCGCCGGCCGAGAGCATCACGCCAGCTTCCTCGACGGCCGTCTGGCCCTGCTTGAACTGCACGGCCGGCAGTCCGGCCACCGCGGCCCAGCTCGACGGCGCGAGGTAGATCGTCCCCTCGCCGTCAGCATTGAGCACGGTCACGCGCACGGCGATGGCAGGCGCGCCGTCCGGCACCATTCCGGAGCAGGGATTCATCCAAATGCCGTCGCTCAGCGAGCCGGCGGCGGGGACGTAGCGGCTCTCGTTCAAGGCCAGCTTCGGACCGCCCCACGGAGGGGGATAGTGATCGTCGGCCAGCGTGCTGACGAGCTTGCAGGGTGTGATCTCCTGAAAGACGGCGGCCGCCATCGGCGCTCGCATTCCCTGAGAGCCGGGAATCGGCACCGACAACGTCGTGCGGACCTGAATGCCCGGGACGGTGTACGCATTGTGTTGCGCGGCGGCCGTGACGGCCGCCAGCGCGATGACGATGGCGAGAACCCACGGCGGATGACATTGCTGTTTCATTGCGGACCTCCCTTGGGCCACAAGGTCGGTCCGAACAGACGCGCTGGAAACACCAGCAGTCACGCCGCGGTTGGTCCGCCGGTCACGCGCGGATCGGTTGCTTACTTCCCGATCTTCGCCATTTCTGGCATCCCCGCCCACGTGCCGTACGACAGGCAGCGCACGCACGTGAAGGCGTACTCGGCAAAGCCGGTGACGGGGTTCTCGCGGATGTCGACCTGCAGGTCGGACTGGCAGCGGTAGCAGAGGTTCTTGTCGCCGCGCTGGATGTTCTCGACCATCCCCTCGACCTGCTGGGCCTGGAACTCGATCTGACGCGGGCGCTGCGGGATCGTGATGGTCTCGCGGCCTTTCGGACAGGTGAGGAAGACGTGGTCGGCGAACGTCGTCCGCACGAAGCTCCCGGTCAGCGTGGCGCCGGGATGCTTGGGGCAGGGGATGGGACGGCCGCTCCAGTAGGCGCGGGCGAGGTCACGCAGCTCGTCGATTTCGGTGGGCATACCGGCGCGAGATTCTAGGAGATCACATGCGTCGGTGACAACGCTCCCATCACGGCTCCGCGATGATCTCTACATTGTGTGACGTGAGTCTCGTAGCCCCCGGCGAGTGCTCCTCGTGCCGGATCCGGAGCAACGGCTTCTGCAACGTGTCCCCGGCCGCGGTCGAGGCATTGAACGCGGTGAAGCTCACCGCGATCCACCCCAAAGCCTCCCGTCTCTTCACCGAAGGCGACATGCCGCGGGCCGTGTTTGTCCTTTGCAGCGGGCGGGCGAAGGTGACGACGTCGTCGGCCGAAGGGAAGACGCTGATCATGCGCATCGCCGAGGCCGGCGAGGTCCTCGGCGTCAGCGCCTCGATCCTCGGCCAGCCTTACGAGGTCTCGGCCGACACGCTCGAGCCGATGCAGGTCAGCCTCCTCAAGCCCCGCGACTTCCTCGGCCTCCTGCACACGCACGCCGATCTCGCCCTCAACGCCGTGCGCCAGCTGAGCGCGAAGTACCACAGCGCGCAGCGCGAGATCCGCTCCCTCGGCCTGGCCCACAACACCGCCGAGAAGCTGGCCCGGCTGCTGCTCGACTGGTGCGGTTCCGGCAGCGGGGTCCGCCTGCTCTACACGCACGAGGAGATCGCCCAGATGATCGGCTCGACGCGCGAGACCGTCACGCGCGTCCTCGGCGACTTCCGCCACGAAAACATCATCGAAGTCAGCGGCGCGAGCGTCACCGTGCTCGACCGGCGCGCGCTCGACGCGATGATCAGCACCTGACGGCCGTCACCTTCCAAAAGGTCATCTTTCCTTCCACGCCCGGCTGCCGGCGGCGTATTCGATCAGCATGAACAGAAAACTGCTGATCGTGTATGCGTCGCGCTTCGGGCAGACGGAGAAGATCGCCCGACGCATCGCCGAGGTCGCGCATGGCGAAGGAATGGCGTCGCAGGCGATCGAGGTTGGCGAGCGCGCCGAGGCGGCCGTGGCCGACGCCACCGACGTGATCGTCGCCGGCGCCGTCTACTTCGGACGGCACGCGCGCTCGTTGTCGGAGTTCGTGCGATCGACGAGGGTGGAGCTGTTGAAGCGCCACACGGCGTTCGTGTCGGTCTGCGGCGCGGCCGACGAGCCGGACGCCCGCCTCGACGAAGCGCGCACTTACGTCGACACGTTCCTGCGCCGGTCCGGCTGGACGCCCGACACGTCGGTCATCTTCGCCGGCGGGATCGCCTACACACGCTACGGCTGGTTCCTGCGCTTCCTGATGCGCCGGATCGCGCTGGCGCGCGGCCTCGGCACCGAGACGTCGCGCGATTACGAGTACACCGACTGGAACGCCGTCGACGCCTTCGCGCGCGGTTTCTCCGCGGAGCGGCAGGCCTCGGTGGCCTGAGGAGTTGCGTGATGAAAAGAATCAACCTCTGCATTCTGCTGTCCGCTCTCTTTGTCCTTCCGCTGTTCGCCGCGGGGCCCGCGTACGACGCCGCCACGGAGACCGCGTTGTCGGGCGACGTCTTGTACGAGGCCGATGGCGGCGCGGGCGCGGGCATGTTCGTGGTCATGAAAGACGGCCACAACGAGATCCAGGTCTACCTCGCGCCGAGATCGTTCCTGGAGCAGGAAGGGCTGCAGATCCGTTTGCAGCAGAGCATCAGGATCGTCGGCTCGCGCACGATCTGGAATGGCGCCGAGGTCATCGTGGCGCGCCAGGTCACGGCCGGGACGAAGACGGTCACGCTGCGCAATCGCGCCGGTGATCCGCGCTGGTGACGGCGGTCAGCGCTCGCGCACGTAATAGTCGACGACGATCTCCGGCCGCCGGTGCCCGAGCTCGACGCCGGTCGTGCGCTTCTCCCAGTGCATGCTCAAGCGTGTGGCGACGCGCTTCGACGGCTCGTTCGGCGGATCGATGATGGCCACGACGCGCGGGCGGCCGAGGGTCTCGAGCACGTGGCGCATGGCCGCGCCGCCGGCCTCGGTGGCGTAGCCGCGGCCCCACACCTCGCGGGCCAGCCACCAGCCGATCTCCAGCTCGCCGGTCGTGCCGAGGGGCTGCGTGCCGGCCAGGCCGACGAGCTTCCCCGTCGACTTCTCGATCATCGCGCCCATGCAGACGTCGTGTTCGCGGAGCTGGCGCGCCTGCCGCGAGAACCATTCGTCGACTTCGGCCTCGGTATACGGCTCGCCGCGATGGACGTAGCGCATCACGTCCGGATCTTCGGTCAGCGCTTTGAAGAGCGCGCGGTCCGACGGCTCGTCCCACGGCCGGATCAGCAGGCGTTCGGTCTCGAGGCTAAACATGGGCGCGCTCGATGATCTCAAACACGCGCAAAAAATTCGCGCCGAGAACCTTCTCGACTTCGTCCTCGTGCATGCCGCGGTCGAGCAGCCGCTGCGTGAGCGCGGGGAGCGTCGCCGCGGTCTGCAGGCCGCGCGGCAGGGCAGGGACGCCGTCGAAGTCCGATCCGATGCCGACGTGCTCGACGCCCGCGACGTCGGCGGCGTGAACGATGTGATCGACGGCGTCGTCGATCTCCGCGGTCGGGCAGCCGAGCGACTGGAACCAGCCGAGGTATTCGTCCCAGTCCGTCGAGTCGTCCGGCATCTCCTCCGTGCCGCCGAGGCCTTGCGCGCGCGTGCGCTTCTGCGCGGCCGTGATGACCTGGGCGACGTCGTCGCGCAGGAACGCGGAGAAGAAGTTGATCATGCAGACGCCGCCGTTCTTGGCGAGATCGCGCAGCATGTCGTCGGTCATGTTGCGCGGATGGCGGCAGAGCGCGCGGCACGACGAATGCGTGGCCACGACCGGGACGCGCGTCGTTTCCAGCACGTGGTAGAAGGCGTTGTCGCTGACGTGGCTGATGTCGACGATCATGCCGAGGTCGTTCATGGCCCGCACGACGTCGCGGCCGAAATCGGTGAGGCCGCCGTGGCGGCCGCCGTCGCCCGAGGAATCGCACCAGTTGTTCGTGTTTACGTGCGTGAGGGTCATGTAGCGCGCGCCGCGGTCGTAGAACGCGCGCAGGTTGTCGAGCGAGTCCTCGATGGCGTGGCCGCCCTCGACGCCGATGAGGATGGCGGTCTTGCCGCCGGCCTTGGCGGCGCGGATGCCGGCGACGCCGGTGCAGTGCACGAGGACGTCCGGACGGCGCGCGGTCTCGTCGAGGATCAGGTCGATGGCCCGGTTGGCGAAGGCGAGCGCGCCGCGGCCGGCGTAGAACGGCGGCACGTAGGCCGCGAAGAAGCTGGCGGTGATGCCGCCGGCCAGGAGCGACTGCAGGTCCACCTGGGCCTCGGGGTCGTGCTCGTCGAGGTGGACGTTGTGGCGGAGCATGCGGTACGGCGAGTCGCAGTGGCCGTCGACGATGATGGCGCGGCGGTGGACGGCCGGGACGTCAGTCGCTGAAGTACTCATCGATGGTGTCGATCTCTCCCACGAGTTGCTCGACGCCGTCGAACAGCCACTCCGCTTTGGCGAGCGCCTCCCGCGCGAAGCCGCCTGTGAGCACCGCCGCGATCGGCAGCGCCGCGCGGTGCGAGGCGAGGACGTCGTAGGGAGTGTCGCCGACGGTCATCGTCGTCTCGACGGCGGTGCCGAGCTGGTCGAGCGCGGCGCGGAAGATCTCGGGCGAAGGCTTCGAGAGCTCGGCGTCGCGCTTCGACGTCGATCCTTCCAGCAGCTCGCCGACGCCGAGAAGCTGCGTAGTGTACTCGACCTCGCCGGGGTTCGACGACGAGGCCAGGGCGAGCTTGATCCCGCGGCCATGCAGCTCCTCGAAGAGCTCGCGCACGCGCGGAAAAGGCCGCACGCGCGGCATGTACTTCGTCCGGTAAAGCTCGGAGCGGTATTGCTTCAGGGCCTCGCCGAAGCGCTGCATCTCGCGCGCGTTGCAAAGGTCGGGGACGAGAAGGTCGCCCCCCTTGCCAATCTGCCCGCGCACGACGTCCCGCCCGACGCGCTTGCCGAAGTGCGCAAAAGCCTCGACCCAGCAGTCGGCGTGGAGGTCGTTGGAGTCGATGAGCGTGCCGTCGATGTCGAAGATGATGGCCTGGAGGGGCATGTCACCCCGCCCGCTTGGCACTTGTTTTTGTTTTCGCCGACCTATTCACCGCCAGTTCATCCTTGATGCGATCGGCCAAAAAAACCTTAAGGAGCGACTGATAAGGTACATCGCGCTTGTTCGCGAGCAATTTCAGTTCGGCGATCATCGCTTCCGGCAAACGAAGTGAGATCGTTCTGAGCGATGGGCGAAGATTGGGCAATGTGACCCGTTTCGCCTTCGACCAATCCAGGTAATCTGTTGAATCCGCCGTTGCCCAAAACTCGCGTTCGGCGTCTTCATCCTTGAATGTCGGTATTTTCTTTAGAGTTTTCATAGATCTTTCGCTCGTGAGCATTCATGTCTCGGACCGAAATTGGCCGGATCAGGCGCTGGCGAATCGTAAATGACACGGACAGAAGCCGCCCGCGATCCGTCTGACCGAGGGCGTAGTAACGACTTTCGCGTTGTGAATGGCGCGTATCAGTAGAGAGAGCCAGCGGTTGATTGAAAAAAACTTCTTCGCATTCCCAATCCGTCACGCGATGAGTCGGCCAATTCTTGCCAATGTTTCCTTCATCCCAGTCGAAGCCCTCGCAGGCCGCGAGGAGTTCCTCGAGAGTAGGCATCGCTATGAGATGTATATTTCGTCGATATACAAAAGTCAAGGTGACCGAAGCACGCCGCGGGAGGCTGCTTAGATCCGAGTGACGCCGCGCACATCGCCGGGTACGGGCCGTCATGCCCCCATGTTCGCCCTCGCCGTACAACCTCTATCTATATGTTCTTCGTCCTCAACGGCGCGCCCGTCGCTGTCGAGCCCCGGCCCGGCGAGTCCCTCCTCGAGACCTTGCGCGTGCGCTTTGGCATCCGCTCGGCGAAGGATGGGTGCCAGCCCCAGGGCCAATGCGGCGCCTGCCTCGTGCTCATTGACGGCAAGCCGAAGGTCTCGTGCGCGACAAAGACGGAGAACATCGCCGGGCACGACATCACCACCCTCGAAGGCATCGACGAGGATGAGCAGCGGCTCATGGCGCGTTGCTTCGTTGCCGCGGCGGGGCTGCAATGCGGCTTCTGCATTCCCGGCATCGCCCTGCGCGCGCACGACCTCCTGAGCAAGAACCCGGCGCCGACGCGCGAGGAGATCGCCCGGGCCATCGACGGCCATCTCTGCCGCTGCACCGGCTACAAGAAAATCATCGACGCCATCAAGCTCATGGCCCGGGCGCGCCGCGGCGACGCCATCGCCGAGCCGCTGCGCAGCGGCGGCGTCGGCGCGCGCGTGGCCCGCGTGCACGGCGACGATCTCGTCCTCGGCCGGCGTGCCTTCATCGACGACATGGCCCTGCCGCACATGCTTCACGGCGCGCTCGTCCTCTCCCCGCATCCGCGCGCGCGCGTGCTCGCCATCGACGCCACGAAGGCGCGTGCCCTCGCCGGCGTCGCCGCCGTCGCCACCGCCGACACCGTCCCGGGCAAGCGCTGGTACGGACTCCTGCGGGACGACTGGCCCGGCTTCGTCGCCGTCGGCGAGGAGACGCGCTACGTCGGCGACGTCATCGCCGCCGTCGCCGCCGTCGACGAAGCGACCGCGCGCGCGGCCGCGACGCTCGTCGACGTCGAGTACGACGTTCTCGAGCCGGTCCTCGATCCCGCGGAGTCGACGCAGATCCTTTCCCAGACCGTCATCGAGCGCGGCGACGCCGCCGCGGCGCTGGCCGCGAGCGCGCACGTCGTCCGCGGCACGTGGCGCACGCAGCGCATCGAGCACCTCTTCCTCGAGCCCGAGAGCGCGCTCGCCGAGCCGCTCCCCGGCGGGCGGCTGCGCGTCTTCAGCAGCGGCCAGGGAGTCTTCGACGACCGCCGCCAGATCGCCTCCTTCCTCGGCGTGCCGTCCGACGACGTCGTCGTCGAGCAGGTCTCGGCCGGCGGCGCGTTCGGCGGCAAGGAAGACCTCTCCGTGCAAGCGCAGACCGCGCTCCTCGCGCACATGACCAGCCGTCCGGTGAAGATGACCCTCACGCGCGAGGAGTCGATCCGCATCCATCCGAAGCGCCATCCGATGACGATGCACTACGAGGCCGGCTGCGACGAGCGCGGCACGCTCACCGCCGTGCGCGCGCGCATCGTCGGCGACACCGGCGCGTACGCGTCGGTCGGGGCGAAGGTGCTGGAGCGCGCGGCCGGGCACGCCTGCGGGGCCTACGACGTGCCGAACGTCGACGTCGAAGCGCTGGCCGTGACGACGAACAATCCGCCCTCGGGCGCGATGCGCGGCTTCGGCGTGAACCAGACCAACTTCGCCATGGAGGGCTGCATCGACGCCCTCGCGAAACTCGCCGGCATCGATCCGTGGGAGATGCGCTGGCGCAACGCCCTCGACACCGGCGGCACGTTCACGACCGGGCAGGTGCTGACGAAGTCCGTCGGCCTGAAGCAAACCCTCCTCGCCGTGCGCGACAAGTACGAAGCCGCGAAGCGCCGCGGCCGCGCAGTGGGCATTGCCTGCGGAGTGAAGAACTCCGGCATCGGCAACGGCGTGAAGGAGTGGGGGCGCGTGCGCCTCAATGTCGAGGACAACGGCGACATCACTCTGACGTGCGGGTTCTCCGAGATCGGGCAGGGGCTGCTGACCGTGCTGACGCAGATCGCGTCCGAGGTCACGGGACTGCCGTCGACGCGATTCAAGCCGCGCGTCGACACGAAGTTTGCGCTCGACTGCGGTCAGACGACGGGCTCGCGCGCGACGCTGCTGGCGGGGCGGGCGGTGGTGGATGCATGCACGAAGATGATGAATGGAGCGGGGCGTGAGTTCGAAGGATCCGTGCTCATCGATGACACGACGCCCGTCGGTACGGAGCCGCAGAAGACCCACACCGCCTTCGGCTTCGCCACGCAGCTCTGCATCCTCGACGAGAACGGCCGCGTCGACCGCATCGTCGCCGCGCACGACGTCGGCCGGGCCATCAACCCCGCGTTTTGCGAAGGGCAAATCGAAGGCGCGGTGCACATGGGCTTGGGCTATGCGCTGACCGAGGAGCTGCCGTGTCCGGGCGGGATGCCGGCGACGGTCAAGCTCCTCGAGCTCGGCGTGCTGCGCGCGACCGACACGCCGCCGATCGACGTGATCCTCGTCGAGGACGCCGAGCCCGAGGGGCCGTTCGGCGCGAAAGGACTCGGCGAGATCGGCCTCGTGCCCACGGCCGCCGCCGTCGTCGGCGCGCTCGAAGCCTTCGACGGCGTCCGCCGCATGACCCTGCCGATGAAAGACTCCGCCGCCGCGAAGGCGATGCGGGCGGGGCATCGCAAGTGATCAACGCGCACACGCATCTTTACGCGCGGCTCGCGCCGCCGTTCACGCCCGGGAAGTTTCTCGACAACCTGCGCGACCACTGGTGGGTCTTCGACCGCGCCCTCGACGAGCGGACGCTGCGCGAGTCGGCGCGGCTGTACGTGCGGGAAGCGAAAGAGCTCGGGACGACGATGCTCGTCGATCACCACGAGTCGCCGAATTTCATCGAAGGCTCGCTCGACGTCCTCGCCGACGCTTGCGAGGAATTCGGCATGCGCGCGCTCCTCTGCTACGGCGCGACGGAGCGCAACGGGGGCGCCGAGGAAGCCCGGCGCGGTCTGGCCGAGTGCCGGCGCTTCATCGAGTCGAACCGGCGGCCAAACGTGCGCGGCGCGGTTGGGCTGCACGCGGCGTTCACGGTGTCGGACGAGACCATCCGCGCCGCCGGCGCGCTGGCGCGTGAGCTTGGCGCGCCGATCCACGTCCACGTCGCCGAGGATGTCTGCGACCGCGACGGCTTCCGCCGCCTGCGCAGCGCGCTCGTGCCGGGCTCGATCCTCGCGCACGGCGTGCACCTGACGTGGGACGAGGTGCGCGCCGCCGAGGAGCTGCGCTGCTGGATCGTGCAGAACCCGCGCTCGAACCGCGCCAACGGCGTGGGCGAGCCCCAGAACCTGGCGGCGTCGTCGCGCGTGGCTCTCGGCACGGACGGATTCCCCTCGGACATGACCGCCGAGGGTGAGAGCGAGGAGATCGTGGCGCGCCGGATCGCCGGCGAAGCATTGGAGAAGGAGATCTTTGGATGAAACTGACCGATCGCGTCATCAACCCCGAGGTGCAGCGCAGCAACGCCGAGGCGCTGGCGAAGGCCGGCGTCGTCCTGCCGAAATTCTCCGAGCTCGCCGACCCTGCGACCATCGAGCCGTCGATCCAGCGCGACCTCCAGCGCGTCGACTTCGACGAGCCCCATCCGCTGAACCTCTTCCGCGTGCACTGGCACAACACGCGGCGCGAGCGCGCCTTCGCGCGCGTGCCCGAGCACGTCGTCCTTCCGCCGTCGCTCACTGGCGTCGACGCCAAGATCGTCGTCGTCCTCGGCAACCGCTTCCCGATGATCCGCGCGCACAAAGTCCTCGCCGCGTACGCGTGCCTCGCGCCGCGCATCGCCAGCGGCGAGTTCGACCTCGGCAAGCATCGCGCCGTCTGGCCGTCGACCGGCAACTACTGCCGCGGCGGCGTGGCCGTCTCGCGCATCGTCGGCTGCCGCGGCGTGGCCGTGCTGCCGGCGGGGATGAGCGCGGAGCGCTTCCGCTGGCTGGAAGCGTGGGCGAAGCCGGAGGACATCGTGCGCACGCCCGGCACGGAGTCGAACGTGAAGGAGATATACGACGCCTGTGCGCGCCTGGAGCGCGATCCGGCGAACGTGATCTTCAACCAGTTCGCCGAGTACGCGAACTATCTCGTGCACACCCGCTGCACCGGGCCGGCCGTGGCGCGCGTGTTCGAGTCGATGAGGCAAGGCCTCCGTCTGCGCGCGTTCGTGTCCGCAACCGGCTCCGCCGGCACGATCGCCGCGGGCGACTACCTCAAGGACGTCTACGGC